>JAPYVG010000023.1 GCA_028277025.1 Sulfolobaceae archaeon | reverse complement strand
AACTGGTGAGTGAGCTTAACCTGAGGAGCGTGGAGGCGTTTCTCAAGTTCGTTGAACGTTATTTAGGCGGACCGCCTGGACTGATGAAAATCTTTAAGTTACGTTAAAGTCCCATAACTGCTGTAATGTTAATCATTTTACACTCCTTCAGAAAAAATTCCTTTTGTTCGCCATCCTTATATACTGAACGTGATGGCGGTACAATCATTGTATGACAAGTCTGCTGGAAAACCTTTCTTTTTAAAACAGTTTTGCTCAATAACACAGAAGTAAAGTAATGATAATACTTTCAACGCCCTCGAAAAAGAGACAATAGAGGAAAAAACTGTCTAGGCGAACTTCAAAGTAAATAGACAAGTGAAAATCATTTTAAACTCTTAAATACGGATAGTAATCTTTATTAAAGTCTAGGTTTTTAAAATACCCAATGACCGCGGTCACAGAAGATCTCTTGTTGGACAAGGCAACAGTTGCTGCGATCAAGGCAACGAAGCCTGATGATAAGGTTGATAAAACTACCGTGAATAACTTACTGACCTTTCTACAGAGTACTAGGAACGTAAAGGAATTAGAAGCTTATATATTAAGGCAAATAGGGAGACATGAAATTAATCCAGAGACCGGAAAAGAGTTACTTTCAACCCTTTCCACCCTTAACTTAGACCAAGCCCTACTTTACTTAGGTTACTTAAAGTGGTTGTATGAGGCAATAACCGGGGTAAACGTGGATAGGAGAGAAATAGAGAACGTGAAAAGGTTTGACGAACTGGTGAGGAAGTTAGCTGAAAAAATGAGGTGAAAGAATGTCTGACTGTTACGACTTAGACAGGATAACCAGCATAATAAAGGTTGAAGGTTACTTAGTTAACGAAACTCCGCTGAGAGTGGGAAGCGGTAAGACTCAAACCTTCACGTCAATTACAGACAATCCCCTCTTGACCATAAACGGGAAACCAATAATCCCCGGTTCCTCGCTTAAAGGGGCTCTGAGGAGTTTAGCAGAAGCTTACGTAAAAAGCTGGACTGAGGATAAGTACAATAAAGTTTGTGATATTGATGACGAGAAGTGCGAGAGTTGTGAAGGCGGAAAGTACTGTATACCTTGTATCATTTTCGGGTTTAAGGACTTGTCTGGTAGGGTTTATATTTTAGACGCTATAGCTGAGGAGTACACAATAAGTCAGAGGACTATGGTCGCCATAGACAGGGTTTTCGGAGGGCAGTTACCTGGACACCTTTATTCTTTAGATTTCGTGGAACCTGGGGGGAAATTCAAGTTCACCATGTTCGTTTACAACTTAGACTTCATAAACGGTGAAGTAACAGAGTGGAAGGCTAAGGCTGTGGAAGTAATGCGTTTCCTAATAAACTCAATGATACAAGGGATATTCATAGGGGCGAGGAAGACGACCGGTTTCGGTCTAATTAAACTCACCCAGCCCAAGTTCTACTTAAGTAAAGGGGACTTACTGAAACTTCAAGAGGTGAAACCTTCATGGTTGATTACACCTTCATAAGGAAGGACGTGGTGAAAAGGGTTAACGTAATAGAAGGCGTTATAGAAGTAATCTCCCCCTTAAGGATAGGTGCTGGGAAAGGGGACTTCGACCCAGCCAGTGTGGCTAGGGATCAAGTGTTAAAAGACTCACGGGGAATTCCAGTAATTCCGGGTTCTTCATGGAAGGGCGTGTTTAGGAGTACCGGGGAAAGGATAGCGAGGGAAAGGGGGTTAGAAGTCTGTAGTGGTGTCGGGAGGGACAATTGCTTAGAGTTAAGGAAATTATCGAATGAATTTCAGCAAGCTATACCTAAAGATAAAAGCAAGGCAATAGACTTGTTCTGGAGATATACTTGCATAAACTGTAAGACCTTCGGAACTATGAGTGTAGTAGGTTCTGCTAGGTTCCTAGACTCCTACCCCCTGAAGGACGAAAAGGGAAACTATCTCTTCACTTTAGGTAGTAGGACCATGGTGGCGATAAGTAGGACTGAGGGGGCTGCTGCAAGAAGAGCTCTAGTTACAGTAGAGTTTGTAGAGCCAGGGAGTAAGTTCAACTTCAAGGTTATCGGGCAGAACTTACCTAATTACGTCTTAGGTTACCTCATAAAGATTATGAAGTGGATCCATGATGGTTACGTGCAAATCGGCGGACATAAAAGTAGGGGTTTTGGGCTTGTGAAGTTCGAGAGGCTTACCTTAAAGAATGAGGGTGTAACTAAGGTGGGTGATGAGGATAAGGAAGTAAGTGTAGAGTATAATAAAGAGTTTAAAGGTGATGAGTTTTTCGAGAAGATGAGACCATTAATAGAGGTGTTTGATAGTGCAAAGATCCCCTATCCAGAGGGCTCACTACACAAGTAGGAACGACAAGAATTTGAAACAATTTACGGCAAGTATTCGCATAGTAGTTGTCAGTGACTTCCTTCACGTAGGCTCGGGTAACGTTGGGATATCTAGTAGTAAAATTGAGGAAAAGGACATTGAGGACTTCATTAAGTACGGTAAATTGCCTAACGTTAGTATCACTACTTTCAAATCATTTTCTAGGGCAGGCGGAAAAATTGTGATACCAGGGAGTACCATAAAGGGGTTGGTGAGGAGTAGGTTAGAGTTATCCCTCCCACAGTCGTGTTATATAGTTGATGCACCGAGCACAAACTCTTCTGCTACATATGTTAGGATCTTCCACCCTGTGAAAAAGCACTCAGACAGATTTGATCCGGAAAAGTTTCCCAACGTTTGCCCGGTATGTGACTTATTAGGAAATATGGGATTAGGGAGTAGGGTAAGCTTTTCAGATGCTGTGCTTCTTAAGGGGGAGACAGCTGTAGTAAACGATCTTGAAGTCGTGAAAAAGGGGGCAGAGTTCCAGGGCAGTATTAGGGGGTTAATTAAGAACGAGGTCGAGGTCGGGATGGTGTTTTACGGCCTAGGGATAAGGCCTAACGGTAATAAAGTTGTCTTACTTGGTAGATTTAAGTATTCCGACAGAAGGTTCGGGAGAGTTAAGGCCACAGTAACTTCATCTAACTTCGACGTCAGTAAATCGGTTTCAGCTTTTATTAACGCTTACAGACCTAAAGACTTTAACGAGGAGTGGTGAGGATGGTAAAATTATGTATAAGGTTTGACTTAAGGATAGACTTAGACTGTGAGGATGAAGGACAATACCTTTATGTCGTTGAGGGGGAGGAGTTAGGTAATGTTCTCCAGTTTAAGGATATATCCTATTTTGAGATGAAGGTGAGGAGAAGTGATTAGGGGTAAGCTACTTTTACCAGAAATGAAAGTTAAGTTTGTAGATGAGGAGTTCAATAAGAGAGCATTAGAGGACTTTATCAGGGCATTTGAGAGTATTGCCGAGTTCGCTTGTAGGCTAAGTAATGGAAAAGGTAAAATCGCGATTGACATTATTGCGGATGCTCTAACTTCCGTGTTTAAATTACCTATGATACTCCCACCGGTTTATACGGAATCAAAATACGCGGTAACGCCTTTTGAGTACTTTTTCACTTATGTAATAGCAAGGCATTACAAGGAGTTCAAGTTAAGTAGTTTAAAGGACTTCATTAACGACCTTGACGAGGAGAGAAAGGATTTATCAGATCTATTCCGTTATATCTCCAGCTTAGAGAAAGTTTATGATGCGTTGCTTAACACACCGGCAGATACCAGACCAGGGTTTAACTTCACTTCTTTAGCCAGCCATTTGCAGATGACTTCTTTGTTGAGTTGGGTTTTACAGAGCGGTTCAGTTGACTTAAACTACTTGAGGATAGCTTCTTTAATTCATGACATAGGTAAATTAACTAACCCGGAGCACCACGTCAAAGAAGCAAAAGATATAATGGAAGAGTTGTATAAAGGCGTTGAGGAAACTTGCATTAGGGAGGAGTTTGAGAGGATTAGGGAGTTAGTGGAGGGGCATCACAGCGATTATTTCTCGATAGTAGAAAATGCAGACAGGTTATCGTCTTCAATCGATAGGCTAAGTAAAGTAGTATTGGACGTGTTGGGTGATAGGCTTAAGGATTGTTATAATAAGCCAGCCGCGGAAGCGTCTGAATGCTTTAAAGATAAAAAGCAGTACGAGGAGTTGTCCATAAGCCTTTACAAAGTCATATTAAAGAGTGTAAACCCCAAGGCCACCTATTGGGATTTGAAAGACGTTAAAAGCGTAAGTATAGCTGACGATGTATCAGAAGACGAGATAAGAGAGTGCATGAGCAACAACTCTTGTGACGCCTGGGTTTTATACATAGACTTCCCGGGAGTGCAGAAGTTCATAACAGATTTCCCCAAGCTTAGGGACTTATCCATGGCCAGTTTCTTAGTAGATTTTTTGGTTTCGGCTTACGCTATAGCTTACTTAGACAGTATAAACGGTAAGACCAAGATCCCGGCAGAGGCCCTTCTTTCAGCTTATGGGGGACATTCATACGTGATAGTTAGGAAAGACGTGAAATTCCCCGAGATGATACCAATAAAGGAGTTAGATGTTAAGCTCGTTGTTAAGAGGGCCCCCTTAATGGTTAACGGTAAAGTATTGAACTATCGTACTGTCTGGTATCACATGGTTTCACCCGAAAGGACGGCGTGGGAGGAAAAAGTTTACTCTTACGGCCTCCATAAAGTTTGTACCAGTTGCGGTATTAGGCCAGCGTCTCATAAAGAAGGGGATGAAGAGTTGTGTGATAGATGTTATACTGTTAGAATGCTGTCTAGGAATAGGAGTTTTTCAGCTAAGGTGTCTTCTGCATACCGTGTGGACGGTAAAGAGATACGTCCCTCAGAACTTGCTAAAAGGTTTGAGATGTTCAGTAATGAGGACAAGTTACTCGAGAACGCGATGGAATTCATTGCTGGTTACGAGAAAGAGGACGACACAAAATACGTAGCACTACTTAAGGCTGATGGTAATAACGGGGGTGAGATATTTAAGTCCGTGGCCACTTTCTCAGACTTCGTAGATAGGAGCTTCAAACTGGACTACGGTGTTAAGAAGGCCTTTAGAGAGTCTGTTAAGGAACTAAACGACGAAGACTTGATAGCAAGAGTATTAGCCGGGGTTATGTACTTGGGAGGGGACGACGTGTTCCTAATACTTCCTTCAAGAATTGCAGTACCCTTTGCGGTCTCCCTATTCAGTAAAGCAAAGGAGTACACTGGCTTCACATTCAAGGTGGGGGTAATAGCTGTCAAACCGACTCACCCGATCCAGTTCGCTTACCAGGCTGCTAACGAGTTGATGGAGAGTTCGAAAATAGAAGGTAGACCATCGCCCAACTCTATTGCAATTACTGTCTTCTCTACCACTTTAGCAACAACGGGTGTTGTAACTAGGATGATAAATTACTGGAACAAGAAGAGGGGGTTTATGGTAATAAAGAACGATATGGAGAAGGTGAAGGATCTATTGGACATGGTTGGGCTCAATAATTATATCGTATATAAGGACGATAAGGAGAGAGAGAAGTGGGAGGAGAAAGTGAGAGAGGCTTTAAGACCCTTAGAGGACGTAGTAAATTATGCTAGTGATGAAGAGAACGTATATAAAGTGATCGCTTATATGATAAGGCAAAGGGTTAGGAGTGAGGACGGGAGTGTTGACTCTAAGATAATTAGCAAAGTAATAAAGGACGGGGTTAACAGCTTCATCTTCCCATTATTAGACTATTATTTTGTATTGAAGTCTTTTAGGGTGGGAATATGATAACCCTTAATTTAAAGTTTAGAGTCCTAAGTTTCCTAACCATCGGCGGTAGTACTACGTTTAGCTTGACTGACAACCCGTTACACCCCATGGTAGTGCCACCGTCGTCAATAAAGGGGACTTTAAGGACAGCAATAAGCAACTTCTTACCTAAGGGTTACACTTCATGTAATGGGACTTCACCAGAGGAAATAATGGAAGCCCATGAAAGGGAAGGGGTTTGTGACGTGTGTAAGCTCTTCGGTTATCCTAACCACGAGAGCGATTGTATTAAAATAGAAGTAGTCGGCGCAAAAAAGTTGGATAGGCTTATTGTAACTAGGGTTTCAATTAACGATAAGACCCAAACAGCTGAAAAGGGGAAACTGTTCTCAAGTGAGGCGGTAAAACCTCTCTCAGAGTTTGAGGTTAAAATATACTTTAACGAGAAGTGCGGGGATAGGTTACTTAAACTCCTCCTATACTCCCTTTTAGCCTTAAGGTTGTGGAGGTTAGGTAGGAACGCGATGATTGACTTAAAGTTAGTCTATGAGGGAAGTCCAAAAGACGACGAAATGAGGGTGTTACTTGACAGGCTCTCAAACTACTTGTGGGGTGAGGAAAATGGTTTACTTGCTTGAGCTAAACGTTAAAGGAGGGATTACAACGGGAACTACGAGGAGAATAATGAACTATTACTTACTTTCGAAATACTACATACCAGCCACAACGCTTTCCGGAGCTATAATGAATGCCGTGTTGAAAAATGAGGGGAAGTTGAGGCAAGTTTATACTTCACCGGCTTTACCCATAGTTAATAATAAACCAGTAGTGTTTTCCCATTACTTTTCGCCTAGCGTATCGAGGAAGGCAAAGGACTACGTGGAAATCAAGGGGGGATTAAGGAGAACTGATGCTAATAGCCTTAGGGAAAGATTCCCAGAACTAAAGCACAAGATAGGGGAGTTAATAGTGTTTGATAAGGAAGACGGTGCTTTAAACTATTATAAACAGTACGAACCGGAGACGGAAGTGGAGATGGAGGTGGCAATTGATAGGACATTGGGGTCTGCAAGGAAGGGATTACTATACGCTTATGAGATGTTAATAGTGGACAAAATGTGGGCTTTATCGTCTGAGGGTTTTGAAGGGGAGATAAGTCTGGGTAGGGGTAAGAATAGGTATTACCCGACGGTTGAAGTCAGAGTTAAAAAGGAAGTAGAGTTGAGGGAGGTAAAGGAAGGGGACGTAGTTTACTGTTTAACCCCGTGTGTGCCAACGCTTTTCGGCAAGAAGTTCATAGAGTTCGATGAGATATGGGGGGAGTACTCGCTTTACACCGGTTGGTTCACCACTGATAATATTGCGGGCCAAAAGCCGGTATTTAGGGTACTAAGGGAAGGGAGTTTAATTAAGGTGAAGAAAGTGTTAGATGATAGGCTGTTAAACGCTGGTCTAAACTTACTTTTGCCCATCGAGGACTTAGGCGAGATAGTGAGGTGGTTTAAATGAAAGTGTTCTTATACGACTTAACATTTGAAGCCCCGTTCGGCTTAAGGGTTAGTAGCGGCGATAGAAGCGGTAACGAGTTACAACCCTTAATGATAGACCAAGAGACAGTAGTTATACCGGAGAGTAGTTGGAAGGGAGCATTTAGGAGGTTGAGCGAACAGCTATGCGATAATAGTGTAAATTTACAAAAAGAAATTTCAGAGGGGCTGAACAAAGCTTATAAGGAGTTCGAATTACTTTACGGTACCGGTGACTTTGCCGGTAGGGTCACCTTCTCTGCAAGCGTAGTAAAGGGGGTGAGGATTATATCTAGGACTCATACTGTAATAGATAGGAGAAAGAGAACAATACTCGAAAGACACTTGTTCACCGAAGCTATTGCTTACCCAGAACGCGTAAACGTAAAGGTAATAGTGAGAGGTGAAGAGATTTTAAACTGCTGGGAAAAGACTTTGCGTTTTGTCAAACTTCACGGAATATTTATAGGGAGCGGTAAGTCAAGGGGGATCGGGTATTTGATATTGAGGAGAGTTTTGAGGGCCGAAGTTTCAAACATATTGAGTGAAGTGAGGTTTGAGGAATGGACGTGAAGACGTTATGCGTAACAGTGGGCACTACTGAAGACACTACCCTTTCTGTGGTCAGACGTTACATGGAATATTTTGACTTAGAGAAGGTGGTATTTCTTGTAACCGATAAGACGAGGCAGTACGCTAAAGGAGAAGAAGGACTAAAGAGTGAAATCATTACTGTTTCTCCCTCCTCTTATGCCGAGAACTTAAAGCTTAAGCTGGACTGTGACGCTATAGACATTACCGGTGGTACTAAGCACATGGCTTCAGCATTTTCAATTATCGCAGCCCTCAACAAGAAGGGTATTTCTTACTTAGAGGGCCCAGGCTACTTTAGGAGTGCTTACCCGGAAGTACCGAGGTGGTTACAAAAATTTAAAGGCTACAACTTGGATTTTAAGTTTAAGCGTTCCTACGTTAAGGAACCACCGGGCTCATTGCCTTCAATTAATAAGTTCTCTTCCAAGCATGAATTCCTATCGGCTTTTTCCAGAGTGGTGAACTTCTTCGATGAAGGGGAACTGAGTTTACAATTTGTTAGAGAAGGGGTTAACGAAAGCGAGTTTACTATACACTCAGACGATAGGGGGAACTTTGAGGAGGCTAAAAAGATGTACAATTTATTGCGTAATTTAATGAGAGGGTATTCATCAGAGGAACAACTGGAAGCTTTAGTGGGGTTAAAGTCTGTGAAATTCAAGGGAGCTGAGGTAAACCCGAAACACCTGGCGTTGTTACCGGATACTAACTTCTTCTATTACGTTGACGCTTATAGGCTTTTGCTGGATTACGAACCAATAATTTACGTTTCTGAGTGCGTGAAAGATGAGTTGATTAACAAGGCTAACCCGGACTTAAATCGAGCTCAACACCCGAAGTTAGAGGATAGGATGGTAGCTTGCCTCGCATACCATCAGTACTTGTCTCTAGCAAGCAATAGTATGTCTCTACCAATTAAAGCTGAGGAGGGCTATTGTGATAAAGAGATTGTAAAGGAGTATGAAGAAAACTTGTACGTTAGAATGTATTTAGTTACAAATGATAACGACGTGATTGCGAGGATTAACAATTTGAGGCAAATAAAACCCTTTAACCCGCCCTTATCACTCGAGTATACAGAACCTAAATATGAAAGGAGTTTAGGGACTTATGCATTGTTCAAGATGATAGGAACAATAATTTACTTCTCTAGGGGTGAGATCAAGGCAGTTATTGGAGGGAAGAGAAACGGAAGGTGGGTTGAAGTGGAAATACGACTTTCGGATAATATTCACGAGAAGAATTTAAAATGTGATACGTTCTATAACAAGATGTTTAAAGTTGACATGTTAAGATGAGCCTTATTTTATTATTACGTTTTATTAACTTGTAGGAACGATAAGCTGGATAACACGTTGGTTATTATATAATGGGTGGTGTTGGTAGGACTTTAGTAGGGGAGCAAGATCTTATTTAGAGAGTTTATTTACCCTCAGTTGAAGACGTAGGAATGCTTTCTGGTAATCTAGCTCTTGGCCAAATCAGTATTCTCAAATGGCGAGTTAAGTAGTACATTAAGGTACGAATTTCTAGGACATAAAGAGATATATGAATAATACTATTTCTTATTATATGATGTACAAAAAATAAAACTCAAGGTAAAATAAACTCTTAAAATATTAAAATAATACTTAAAAATCTTATTATGAATACTATTACAGTAAATTAACATATGAATCTGTTAAAATTCCCAACTTGTTAAATTGTCTAAAATTTTTCGTATTACTATTTTTATTTTAGTCTATGTATTAATACTACTCACTTAATTTACGGAATAAATAAAGAATTTAGGCTATCTCGAATCTCCTTTAATAAGTTTTAACGCATTACCAACGTAAATTTTTTATCTTAACGGGTTCAATTCTATTTTCATGAACTTACGTGATTTAATAAACTACGTTGCCGCAGTAGCGAAGGCGAAAGAAAGCCCGTCTAAGGAAGTGGAGGAGAAACTGAAGAGGTCTGGGATACCCATAGACCCAGACAGACAGAAAGCTGTAGTGATAAGCCATTATCAGCACCACTATTATTCTGTTACGGGAGATATAATACTTAGAATGAGAAGCATAGTTTTTAGATTTTCTCAAACTAATAAATTCGGTGCTTTTTTCTCTATAGACCCGGTAGAGGACTTAAAACTAGTTTTTTATAAAGTAAAAGTTAGAGTTAACGGAAAAGTAGTTAAGGCTAGCGTAGATGTTTCCTTGGCAAAATATAAAGATTACAACTATGGAGGTTCGATTTCTGTCAGACTAGAGAACGAAATTCGACCCAATTCAGTAATAGAATTAATGAGCGAAACGGCTTTTCATAGTGAAAGTTTAAAGGACAAAGAAAAGACGTTAAGAATTATTAAGGAAAAGTACGGCGGGAAGTACGGTGTAGGGTATGTGAACTCTGAGGACAACCCGGTCTTAGTATTTAGGGGTAAGTTCTCAGCCTACGGTTATAATATTTTAGATCCCATGCTAGTTAGGGTATTAAAAATGGGACTTGAAGCTGAGGTCCCAGAGGAATATGAGGTCGTTAGGAGATTAAGGGTTAAAGAGAACTCAGTGTATTACAACCTTATTTTCCCAAAGGTTAACACGCCATATATAGTACTATTTAGTCTATCTTGATAAACCCGTAAACGTTAGGCCTCACGTAAACCCATTTGTACTCTTTTAAAGGCCTATTACTTAAGGGCTTACCACCTATGGGGATTATACTAACGGCCCTAGTCTCATAGGGGATCATTTCCTTATCTAACATTACTTTTAGCTTATACGCTGGAGCCTTTAGCTCAACGGTAGTAAAGGTTATGTCCCTATTGACTAACGACTCCTTAACTAATTTAAACGTAGATTCATTATTATTACTAATAGCCACTTCAGATAGCCTCGTTGTGTAACTGTTCAATATTAATGAAATGAATTCCCACGGCTTAGCCCCCTCTTTTAGCGGATAACCTATAGTAGTTACTAAAGCTTCGTCACCTTTTACGATTACGTTTACTTTCTTAAAGACATATGGATAGTTCTTTAATAAGAGATAATACTTTCCCTTCTTAACAACTATCCCCTCGCTTACCAAGAAGTCTAAGTAATATACTTCCCTCTTACCACAAACGCTTACTATCTCGGTTATAGTCCTAGCTGAAGTGAGTAAGTTAAGTAAGCACTCCACAGAATACTCTCACAAAAAACATATTAAATTTTTATCCACCAGCTTATATCGCGTTTCACGTTAGGCTGTTAACGTCTTCATCACTACTGTACCAATATTGTGACTTAATGAAAACAAATGGACAAATGATGATGTTAAAATCTTCTTTATTAGCTTTACGCTAAAATCAACTCGATTTTAACCGCCTAAAAAATGAAAACAAGGGAAAATAATGTCTCAGTATTGCCTAAAACAAAAAACGGTATAAAAACAACTTTATTTGACGCAGTTTTATTCGAAAGATTTAGAATTATTGGTGTTTAGACTAAACTTACCTTTTTAATTAAATTTTACCCTAATCGGAGAAAAATGAGTAATTCACGGGCTAAGGGATAGAGAATACTTCAAATATTAAGTTAATCCCTACCTATAACTATGCCTTTATTTTCTTAAGTTTTCTATCTATGTATTTCATTTTTGCACAGACAAGTTTCACTTATTTCTGTTAACTAATCTTGAGACTATCTTAAATAAAGTCCTTAATCGTTTCATGTAGTGACTTATAATTGAAATCCCATATTTATGAATTACTGTAAGAACGCAACTAGAACAAAAAATGAGGGGAGGAACAATATTTAATGAGTATAAAAAATTATAAATAACTTGCTAGTTGGGAAGCTATAGTAGAGTTAACATATGGTAGGAAGAATAGGACCACGACTTCGCCATTACTTTTATCCAATAGTACTACAGTATTGGAATTCCACGAATATATTACTCCATTACTAGCAACACCAGAGTTTAATCCAGGGAAATAAAAGGTTATGTTATTAGCTTCTATAGTCTGCAATGAGTTATATAAAGGTGTACCGGACTTTATGAAATAAACAAATTCGCCTGCAAAACCAGATCTAGACGAAGTTTTATACTTCATTATCACAACTATCTCGCTAGAGAAGTAAGAAGTTGGCTGGGGACCAAAACCAAAGAATGTAATACTATTGAATTTTAGAGGTAATGTTTGAGTAGTACCATTAAAATATGAAATGGTTTTTGATGATGAAGAGAAAGTTATCGTAGCACTCTTATTATTCAATACAGTCCACGTACCACCGTAAATGCTTTGTAAGTTCGAAGCCGATATGGGGTAAGAGGGGCCGAAGAATATTGGTAGGACTACAAATACTACTACTAATACTACTACAACTGCTATTACTGCACCTATTACAGCCTTTATCGGGAACTTCCTCCTCTTAGGATAGGGTTGCGGGTATGGGTATTGTTGGTATGGAGGTTGTTGAGGTGGAGGATACATTGGTTGTTGTGGGTATGAAGGAGGCTGTACTGGTTGTTGGTATGGAGGTTGTTGAGGTGGAGGATACATTGGTTGTTGGTACGGTAGTTGTTGAGGGGGTGATTGAGGTTGTTGTACGGGGACGTTTGTTAAAGGAGTACCGCACCTAACACAGTACATTGCCTCATCGGGGTTTGGGTTACCGCATTTAGGACAAGACTTCACCATTTGCATATTATGACTTTAGAATAGATTAAAAATATTTCGGTTTTTAAACAAGTTGTTGACCGTTTAATAGATAGTAAAGTATAATTAAGGATTTCACATATAAAACTTCTTAGACAATTAATATTAACGCCAAGTTTTGAGTATACATAGCGTATTCTCTCTTTAATTAAAAAAAAATCGAACCAGAAAAGTTTATTATAATAATCAGTTTTTCTACGCTCTGGGTTAGTTTTACTTATGTAAAAACTCTCTTTAATTACTTAAAGAGATAACGTGGCCTTACACGGGCTAATCAAAGCGTGTAGCCCATTTATTTCACAGTTTTCAAAGTCCTAGGAGAAACAAGGGGATATAAAAACATCCTCAGCTAATAAGGTTTAAGAGAACGAGCGATCCTATCCTTTATATTGGAACTCATCTTTATTACGTTTACCTAGAAGGAATGAGGAGAAGTTACTCCTTTAATGGGGAAAATACGACCTAACCTTGAGGATACCAGTAAAAGAAGGGCAAATAAATTATGAAGTTCACTATTTGTTAGAAAAGTTGAAAACCCTAAAATGCGTGCAGAGTCACTCTAAGCCAGAATAATAGAGGTAAACCCTATATTCTTCATCATTAAAGGTGATTTAGAGGAATGGGAAAAATTATCATTTCTAATACGCAATGAAGAAGTTTAAGTACTTTACAATCTCTGATCTAGCCTAGGAACTTGGAAAATGGGTGGAGGTTTCTGGACTCTAAGTTACAAAAACGATGAAAGAGATGTGAACGCAATAAAGAAGGCTATAGAGCTGGGAATTACGACTATTGACACTGCAGAAATGTACGGCGGAGGTCATGCAGAAGAATTAGTTGACAAAGCGATAAAGGACTTTAAAAGGGACGACATTTTTTATTATAACTAAAAGTTTGGCCAAACCACACAAAGTGTGAGGACGTAATAAAGTCAGCAAAGGCTAGGAGCTTTCATAATCCTTTACTTAATTCACTGGCCTTCTTCTTCGGTACCAATATGTGAAATTATGAGCGCATTTGAAAAACTTGTGGAAGACGGAATCGAAAGTTCATTGGTTTGAGCAATTCTAAACAGGCGGTATACAAAAGGCCAACGAATGCCTTAAGAAGTACGAGGTAACTGCAATTGAAAACCATTACAGCTTGCTGGATAGGAGAGATGAAGATACTCTGGAGTATGCTAAAAAGAACGGGATTGCGTATTTTTCCTTAGAATAGGGGAGAATATCGCAAATTTAGGTACTAGACGAAATAAAGTACAATAAAACGTCAATTCAAGTTGCCTTAAATTAGTACGTATCCATTGACGTTATGATTCCCATAGTCAAGGCAAGTAATATAAAGCATTTAGAAGAGAACGCCGGAGCAAGGGGGTGGAAATTAAGTAAGGAAGATTGGGAAGCAATAGCTAAAGCTAAATAAATAAGAATTTAAGAATAAAGATTAATTATTAAGAAATTATGAATAATATATTACTATTCATTTACTGAATTTTTTTCTGGCAAATCTAAGCAACTACAATTAATGGTATCTCCCTCTCCTTTTCCGCCACGGTCACGCTAAATTACACTCAATATTATGTCGCTAAACAGTTCATAGGCGATCTAACAATTAAAATCTCCTCTTTTTATTTTGTTAATACATACCGCTAAAAAAGAAGCATCTTCGTGCTTCTTACTACATAGATAAAACTTGCCTTGTGAATACCTTATTTCAGCACAGATTATTTTTCTACTAAACCCTAAGCCTATGTTTGCTAATCCAAAAAGGATTATTATATGGCCTATCAAGTTTGCTACTTCTCCCGCGAATTCTAATGCTACTCCAAGCACAAATAAGCCTATGCCTAAAAACACGTAACTTAAGTCTACCTTTCTTTTGTTAACTACGTTTACGGCCATGTCATATATAGGGATTTTATTATTATCAATAATTAAACTCGTATCTGTTATAGTAACAACAACATGTCTTTTTGAATTTAATAAAAAATTATAAAATGTCTTTATAACCCTTTCCATATTATGAGTTAAAACAACTCATTTATAAACCTTTCGTGCAATTAAATTCTCCCATTTTAGCTTTATTTAAGCACGTTACGAAGATAACCGTCTCAGAAGCAGATCTATTATACATACTTAATTGCCCGCCTTGGTAAATTATGTTTATTAAGGCAATTTTCCTCATAGACCCCCTAATTACATAAAAAGTTCCAAGTATTATTATAAATATTGTTGGACGGAGATATTGTAAATCCCCAGACATTATTGAAAGAATAATTCCCATTGCTGAAACAGCTAATAAAAAAAGCCCAATCCCTATTCTTAACACACTCTTGTTAGATACAACTCTAAAATTGGCACTAATTATTGACGCTAGAGGTATTGAAGTATCCTTAATTATCAGTTCCTTGCTAGTTAAGATTACCGGAACTGTATTTTTCTTATCAAAAGTAAACCAGTTGAAAGACACATAATCTGTTTGTTGAGGGGGTTTTATGCTGTTGAGGGATGAGGGTGGTGTCTGATATTGTTGTTGCGGGTATTTGGGCGTGGTCTGTTGGTACTGAGGAGCTTGTTGGGGATTATTAATCTGTTGCTGAGGTGCTAATTGTGACTGAGGTTGTACTGTGGCTAAAGGAATACCGCACCTAACACAGTACATTGCCTCTTCGGGGTTTGAGTTACCGCATTTAGGACAATACTTCACCATTTACTTGTATGTTTTTCGCCAGCATTTATAAACTTTTAGATTATTTCTTCATGTACTACTTTTACCTCTACGGATTCTTAAAAATATTAGTAGCTAACTTCCATGTTAGGAGTACTGTTAGAATTCGGGGGAGGAGTAGCAAACTTGATAGTCCATATATTAATCCTTTTTGGATTAGGAGGAATAGCTTTAGGACTTAGTAGAAAAATAATCTGTGCTGAAATAAGGTATTCACAAGGCAAGATTTATTTATGCAGTAAGAAGCACGAAGACGTTTCTTTTTTAGCAGTATGTATTAATAAAATAAGAAGAGGAGAGCTTAATTGTTAGATTACTGTGAACAATTTGGCATTGTAATTAAGTGTAATTAATAGTTTTCAAACCGTCTTATCCACTATAATCAGAAAAAGTTCTCTATCTAAAGATAAACTGAAATAAAAAAGTCTTACTTTCTACTTACAAGAACTATTGCGACAATTACTCCTATAATAATAGCTGTTATAACGCCAACAATTATTAACGGGGGAACGGGCAAACCTTCACTAACTGATGTAGGTTGTGTAGGAACGGATACCGTACTTGAAATACTAGAAGTTGTCGTAGTATTGGTAGAACTTATGGGTTTAAAATATAGTTCTATCTCACTATTAGCCGTTAGATTTATCACACCAGAACTTGGATATACAGTATACCCTGGAGGAGGTATTATTACATATCTATACACCCCTGTCGTTAAGTCTGATAACGAGATAACAGGATAACTAAATGTATATGAAGTATTTTGTTGTTCTTCCAAATTACAGAGTACCAGTCTCCAAGTTAGACCAGTAGGAAGTCCTTCCGCTACAAACTTTAAGTTTACGTATTTAGGAATAGGTTTAGGCTGTGGTACTATAATAGATATAGTCCCAGACATAATGTTGGCAACATATATGTCGCCGTTATTAGAATTGTACACTATAGAATAGGGTTCGCACCCCACGCTTATGTTTGCTATGATCGAATTGTTAGATGGATCGAAGACTAGCACATTATTTCCAGAGACGTTAGAAATGTATATGTAACCGTTAGCTTGATCATACATTAAATACGGGTTAAAATATAGGCAACCTATATGCATAATGTAAGTAAAACCTACTGAGATATTACTAATAACGTCATTTGTATGTGGGTTTATTACTAGGAGACTATAGTTACAAATTGTACTCCCACGATATGGCTCAAGACTAAATGCCATAACATATAAATAACCATTAGTTGGGTCGTAAAGCATGGATGACGCAGATAATTTAGACAATATGCATGAGGAGGAATCGTTATTTGGATTAAATACTGCGATATAACTACCATAATGATCCATGTAGATATAACCAGTATCTGGAACGTATACGCCTAGATCTTCATTGTCTGAAATTGATTTTATAGATAAGACTTCCACTACGGAGTCATTTTTTGTACTAATTACATAAGCAAACGAGGATGGGTTGTTCGAACAAGGTGTTAGTACATAGAGGTCTCCGTTATTAGGATCGAGTATTATATCTGTCGCACCCGAAGAGATGTTAATGTTCTTTATGACTGTGTTAGTGTTAGGATTTATTACAGACATAAAGCTCGAGTTAAAATTCGCCACGTATATGTATCCGTTTTGAGGATCGTAAAGAACGTAATCTGGGTTTCTTCCGACTGGTATAACAGTAACTACGTGATAGTTTTCCGTGCTTATAACATAAACATCATTTCCTTCTAAATTCGCTACGTATAGATAGTCATTCTCTGGATCATAAGCCATAGAGATAGGGTAAAATACGAGTGGTATATTCCCTATGATAGAGTTATTATTCGGATCAAATACCACTACATAATCGTTTATATAGTTAGTCAAATACACATAACCGTTATTGGGATTATAGGACATGGCCATCAGTCCAGATGATAAACTAATGTTACTGACTATAGAATTAGTTTCTGGATTTATTAATGATAAGATACCACTTGAATAAGAGGCTACATATACATAATTACTGATTGGATCATACATTAAATTAGCTGGGCCCTCAGTAGTTCCCACATTAATTATACTAGAGGTATTAGGATTTATAGCGAGGATAGAGCACGTGAATCCATTCCCCGAACCTACATATAAATAACCGTTATTTGGATCATAAGTAATTGATTCAGGATAGCCTCTGACTGTAATGTTCTTAACTACCGTATTAGTCTCTGGGTTTATTATGGTTATCTCCCCTCTAAAGCCCACGTAGATATAACCGTTTTGTGTATTATATCCTATCGATAGTGTTGCGTAAGAAGTTGAGACGGTTATATTAGCTATGTCCGACAAAGTATTAGGATTTATTACGTGTACGTGATACCCAGAATCGATCGCGTAAAGGTAACCATTCTGTTTGTCGTATATAATCCCAATTATATTACTATATGAGCGATCATAACTCACTACAGAATTATTATGCGTGTTAATTATAACCATAGGCCCGTATCGTGTCCCTACGAATAGGTAACCATTCTCTGGATCATAAGCCATAGATGAAGGACCTGCATGAATCTTGATAATGGCTACTACGCTTCTATTCATAGGGTTTATTACTGATATCATATGTGAGTTTTCTTCACCTACATATATGTAACCGTTTTGTGGATCGTAAAGTATGGTATCGGGCCCATAACCTTGAAAGACGGATTCGACGTTACCCTGGACTAAAGTATCGTTTGTTAATATTAGAGTATATTTCGTGAACCCTGGATATTTAGTAACTATTGATGTATTAACAGTCTGAGCAGTAGATACTCCATAAAGTGCGGATAAAATTGATATTGTTAACGCACTCAATAATATTAACTTTACTGATCTTGAACTAAATAAGTGCATATTACCTCTGGCTATAATATACTTTAAAAAATTTAAAAATCTTTTGCAAACATCTAGAGGGCGATCCAGGTTTCCATTGTGAATTGTAAAATTCTCCTTAAATTAGTATAATTCTGTAGAGAAATAATTGGCGATAAAACAAGTTAAATGATAAAAACAAGGTATTATGTAATATTATTACAAAAAATGGGGGCGGAAAGCCTCGCCTCTATGCGGTAGACCCAAAATCACCTCCTTAAAAATAAATCTATAGTGTAAATAAGTGTTTCAATTACATTAAATGTAAAATTCTCTGGATTGAATAAATCAGGAAATAAAAGAATTAATAATAATCTAAACTCATTGTCCAATTTATTTAATATAGATAGGTTAAAGTCCTAGTTAATAGCCACTGAAACTGTGAAGTACAGACCACATATAATTTTTAACGTAACAACGACTTTCCAACAATAGAGGAATTCGCTAAGTTCTCGTCATTAAGATGTACAAATCCCTACTAGTCCGCTCTTGCACAAATAAGCCTCACTTTACCTTCTGTTTACTAAATACGTAGAATCTAGGCAATTTTATGCTTTAAGTCACAAGCCTCAAGTTATGATACAACAGAGAAAACTTTATATAGGCAGAATTTTATACAAATTTATATTTTTTCTTAAAATAAAGTAAATATCTGCTTAATATCATAGTAATCTCTATTGCAAGAAGCAATCCTATTTACTATACGTTAAAAAATCTAGGAAAATCGTCCCTAGTTTTGATCTCGTTGCCCTCTATACTAACCCATCTAAAAGGGAGAATTCCTAGTCTATATAATGTTTGAGACAGTACCGATGGAGTCTCGTTTACTACATTTAACTTATTCCTTATATAATAAGCAGAAATATCGTCAATCTCAAAACGGTAGACTTTCCTTTTCTTTCCTTGATAATTCCATTCTTCCTCCTCATAACTTACAACTGCTGGGTGTTGCATTACCATTTCTGGGTTTTCAGTAATTACGTAAACTGGGAAAGTTGTTTTTACAAAAGCCTTTTTGAAGTTATTAAGGTAAAGAATTAGTCCTCCTCTTATAGGCTTTGCATCTATTAGATATCCTTCAACCATTTTTGCACTCCTCTGCAAATTCTGATAATAAGGCTAAGAAGAGCAATTCGGAAGGGCTCCTTTCCGGTTTTCAATATGTTCATTCTAAGGTTTTCGTAATAAATAATTCTACGGTCATCTCGGGCTCAATAAATCCTACTTATTACGGAATTCACAAGGATTATGGAGTGGACTTAGATATTCATAATTCATCTATTGCTAGAGCTTTTGCTTGCATAATACTTGACGACTATTATGGAAAGCCTGTAAATGTTGATTATCCCGGAATAGTAGTTTCACCAATAAATAGTGAATGCGAGCTATCTGACATACTTTCTCAGCCAAGGCATTTGTATATAGCGATGGAGGAACTTTATCCTTCAAGCGGATTTTATCCAGTAATTGAACAGCACGAAAGGACAGTAGTAACTTCTACTAGTGAAGATAATTTTGCGGTAAGTCAATTAGGTGCTGTTGAAGTTCTTGACATGACAGCAAAGATAATAGTAGTTGGAAACTACGTCTATGTAGGGAGTGTAAATTTAGATTATACCTCTATTCACTACAATAGAGAACTAGGAATAATAATTTACAATCCCGCCGTTGCTCACTCGTTAGAGTCATTAATTAGTTACTGGGCGCAAGGAAAGTCTGTTGAAGGAAATCCTATATATCAATTAAGTAATCCACTATTCTTATTACTTATAATTATAATTTTAGTAGCAGTAGCAATACTATTAAAGAAGAAAATATGAAAGTAATCCACTATTATATTAAATTTTCTTTTTCTCTTTTATTATTCTATTAACAATTAATACTCCATTTAAGTAAGTTTCTTTTCCAAAAGATAAAAAACAAGATATTATGAAGGCTGTTCTCTTCCTTCAATATCTATTACGAAATTTCCTTTCCTCCCTCTTATAAAGAAGTATCCTTGATTTGCATTATTTACCATAATTTGATATCCGTTTTGCATAAGTATGCCAAGAAATTGCTGGTGCTCTGGAGTAATTGCAGCTTGTGTTGTAGGTGGCATTGTGGGGTGTGGAACCATAGCTGGTTGCATTGTAGGCTGTGGAACCATGGGATGAGGCATCATGGGTTGTTGAGGCATTGCAGGGGTAGGTGAAGGCATTGGAGGCCTATTTTGTTGTACTTGAGTAGGCATTCCTTGCGGTGCAGCTTGAGGTTGTTGCATTATAGATTCTACAATGTTCATTAGATCCCATTCGAGCCTTCCGTGGGTTATTACTTTTACTCCTCCCCAATCATTAAATACCTCAACTTCTCCATGCTCTTCTCCTCTCCTTACGAATAGTTTGAATCCGTTGTCCCTTGGCTCATCCCTATGTATTTCCATACCTTGATTCTGTATTTCTGACGTTATTCTGTCGTGTATAGAATTTAAATCTACGTTATCTATTTGAAAGAATTTTTCCATATATCCTCAATTTCATTACTCCTCATCATTTAAAAAATTTCCTAGAAAATTCTATTAGAGATATTTTATAAAAATAATAATTTTAATTCATATGAGAGATATATATTGCTATTACTAACTTTGTCTTAGAAAATTAATATTGATAAAATCTTTGTGTTATGTTTATATTTCTTATTACCTCAATAAAAAGGTTTAAATACGATAATTTCCTTTATTTCTTATGCTTTGCCCCTCATGTGGAATGGAAATTCCGGACGGAGTCTTACAATGCCCTAACTGCGGATATCAATTTCAACTTGACCAGCCTGACATGGGTCTTCTGCAGCAAATACAACTAGACTCATCAAATCCGCCTTTCACCCCGATATGTGGAGAACAGTTAATTGCCGCCTCAAGATATGTACAGTACACCGTAACCTCTCAGACTTATTATCCTCAGTCTTCCCCGTCTATCAATATAGGAGGAATAATAAACATTGGAGGTCAACCACAGTATAATAATCCACAAACAATTACCGTTTCCATGTACATTTACGGAGCTCTTTATGTCACTAACATGAGGATGGTTTTCCACGCTCAAACCTTTAGCTGTCCTAGAATATCTTACGCAACTTTAATACCGTTAGATTGGTACGGCGGAGGACTGGGGGTAAGATAAAGGTTATAGAAAACGGAGAAGAAAGGGTTGAACAAAACCCTAAAGTTAAAGTTGACGTAGCTGAATGCTTAGGAATTGCATGTAATAACGTAGATGCTGTAGTAAAAATTGACATTAAGAGGAAGAGGTCACCGGTTTCAATAAAAGGATTAATAGAATGGTCTTACGATTCTAAAGTATTGTTAAGGGAAATAGCTTACGCAACAATGAGACAATAAAGTGGATGCTAGTAGCTTCCTTCGGGTATTTAGGTTTTAGGAATTCAAAATTCGGTAAAATTGAGGCTTATGAGTTTGTAACTTACTTTGCCAGAAAAACGTTAAGACAAGCAATTGAGTTGGCAGAAGAAATGAGATTGGAAGTCCTTCACGGAGTAATAGATTCTCTTTCCGTTAGAGGTAACGTAAAGGATTACGTTAAAAAAATTGAGGAAATTACCGGACTTAAGGTTGAGGAGTTTAAATGGATGATATTTACAAAAAATAAGGAAGGATTTCCTTATCCTACAAGGTATTTCGGAAAGGGAGAAGAAATGAAGGTTAGAGGAGTAATATGCCTAACGTAGTAAAATACTTCCTGGAAGAAGTTCTTAGCTCTTTAAGTAAAGCCAATTCCTGCAAAGAGATAAACGTTAAGGAAATTGATGAAATCTACAAGAAATATAGAGAAAGGATAATGAGAGGTGAGCCTAAGGATTACGTTATCTGGATTGACGGAATTCCTTACGTTAGGGGAATTAAAGGATTTTATGAAGCTTATAACGGTTTTAGAGGAGTTGACGTTTTCTACTACTTAAATTACCTCAAGGGGACTTACGAGGAATTTAAGGGATTTTTATGATTACCGGATTTGATGATAGGATAATTTCTCCTGACAGGATAGTTGAATTTTATTCAACAGATAGAGAAATTCTATGGCTCTTTTATCATTGCGTCATAGTACTTTCTTCTCCAATAAAGGTAGTAATTGTGGGCGAAGGAGGAGGAATTGACCCAGAGTTAATAAGAAGGTTTAGGGAAATATTTAACGTTAAAGGAGAGATTTACATAAGGAGGGCTTTCAAGGCAGAAGACGTAAAACCTTTAGAGGCAATGAATGAGGATATGATTCTCGTAGATCCTTATCACCACAGAAAGCTTTACGGAGAAATAGTTTCCGCAATTAGAGAAGAGTTTTCATCTTCAGCTTTATGGATAGGGAAAAGGAGGGCTCAATTTTTCGGTCTTCATTCTGCTCATCAATAAGGTTAGAGAGGAGAAGTAATAAGAGCTTTTCTTTCAAAATAATTAAGAGTGTTAATACAGATGAGGTAGAAATACCTTACTCTATTTGGGAACTATTTGGCAAAAGTAAAGGAGAAAGATTATTAACTTTTTTAGTATAAAAAGATATAATCGCGCTTGTAAAGTTTTTAAATATCACTTCTTTTTCTGTACAGTAAAACCGATAGTAGGGTTAGAAGAAATGGTGTTCATCGGGATTTGATAGTGCTTGTTGTTTAAATTGGTCGTAATTATTATTAACGCATTGCGACATTTGCGAGATCTGGCTAGCTAAATCTGTTGGCAATAATTGGTCTAACGTAGCTTGAATATCGTTACCAAAGGCATTTCTAAAGTCTTCTCTTAGACTATCAACAAATCTGTCTAGAAAATCAACTCTTCCAGCCGGGATTATTAATATATCCCTATCAACTTTAATTCTACCGTTACTTGCGTCGTAATCAAATTGTTTAGAAACTTGGATTATTATGTGACCTTTATAACTTTTTACATCAATTCCATTTACAGAGTTAGGATCTTGACCCCTGTAAGTTTGTATTAAAGTTTGTATTGCTTGGGGATTATACCATATTGAATCCACGTATGGATTAAAAGGTGGTTGGGTAAAGCATCTAGGAAGTCGAGGGAGGAAGCTTTGAAAATGCTAATGGTATGAGAGCCATTTCTAGGCTTAACGTACCTCTTGGTACTGTTTTCACAGCGTTATGGTAGGAAAAAAGTATGAGAAGTTGGTTGAGTTGTGGGGTAGGGCTAAGGAGCTGGTCAAGGGTAAGGTTGTTGATGAGATGTGGACTTACTTGTACTAGGGCTTTTTACAAGTGGGTTTTCACTTGTTACGTGTATACGAAGCTGGGAGTTTACCTCATTTTGGGGGATAGGGATGAGAGTACTTTCCTTGAGGTCAAAAAGTATTTACCCGACGAGGGTAGATGGGTGAGCGATGATTATAACTTGTACTTCTGGTTGAAAGACCACACGGTTGTCTCGCCAGTTAACCCGAACGAGTCATTCCTCATTAAGGGATAGGCTAGTTAGATTCAAGAGAGCAACGAAGGCAGTAAATAGGAGCATTCGCACCATGATGTACTCCATAGCCCTAGTCTTATGGGAGAGAAGGTTAATCCCAGAATTCGTAGCTTAACAACGACACTATCTCCACACTCATACTGAGAATAAACCGAGTTATCTTTAAATAAAGCCTTGAAGTAAAATACTTGTGACATGAAGTCCACTACTCTTTGGAATATTAAATACGAATTGTTGATGGTATACGATCTTTTACTTAGATTCTTTAGTAATAAGTACACTTACATTATAATTATTTTATTAACTGACATATTAGTGCTAATAGCAGATGGAGAGCAAGGTTTGGCTTGGATAATTTTAGTATTTATTATTATAGGAGTAAGCATGTTTTTTGGTGTATTCGGAATTCTCGCTGCTTCATTACCGTATAACTTAGAACGTAATCCCAGATACCGTATTATCGTGCCTATTAAAAGCCCGGGTTATAGAAAAGGGGATGTGATTGGTAGAACTATACTTTTCATACTGTCAATAAGTATGCTTTATTTAATGTATTACTTTGCTTTAGATACAATAACAAATAATCCCCCTATACTTAGAAGTGTTAACTTCCTTAATCTACCTCAATTTATCGTGAAAATTTCCAAGTTGTACTCACTCTGCGCTCAATCAGCTTCAAGTGAACTCTCAAGTGCGATAATGCTTGTATTAATAACTATAGTAACATTTATATTTCTATTGGCATACGTAATGCTGTTTTCAGGGTTCATAGCAAGTTTAATTAACATAGGCGCCGTTATTATATCCGTAAAAGAGAATAACGAGGTCGTGTTCGAATTTCTGCTTGACTATATTTACTTATTATTACGTTTAGATAGAGAGCGTCTTATCCCATGTGTGTATAAATTGAGGTTTACGCCCCCATTAAAGATCGGGAAAATAGATGTAGATCTAAATACCCTTTCCACGTATTTCAAACAATCAAAGCGTATAGGTAATTTTATTGTGGGCATTGACAAATATCCTATACCAGGCTATGCGGGAAACGGAATTATCTACGCGCCGATAAACTATAAAGAAGGTTATGTAATTAACGGCTATTTAATTGTTATAAAAGGTTTCGACAAAGCGGTAAAAGAGCTGACAAAGATGGGATTAATGATTTAAAATTTTAGTTCCAATAGCTTTTATCAAATAACAATCTTATGAAAGAGAACTCAACAAAGAGAGGTCTAAATAATAAGCTAATAAACACGCGTATAAAGACTCGATAAACCTCTTATTTCGTCCAAAGAAATAATTGTTGGACACATCGGATAAAGAAAAATTTAAATACTCAGTATATATAACATCAACTCACAGATATGAAACACTTTTCTGTTAACTGGTGTAATGCATACTTATTTGATGCAATAATCTTTTCTGTACCTAATATAGTTATAGGAATTCTATATGACTTAGCTATATTTTTGTTCCCCAAATCATCGTTAATAGGCTGGATATTGATGGCTCTTACGATAATTAATTGGTTTATGTTAGTTATTTTTATTTTGTTTACTAAACATAAGTGTACCAAATACGATTCACTAATTGTTATTCCAAGTGCATTTGTAATCCCTAACGGAATGGGAATGGGGGCTTTTATTATTGCACCAGCGTTTAAATTGCCTTCAAGCCTTGGGGTGGCTACAGGAACATATCTTATGTCTACAATCATGATAGCTTTAAAATATTATGGCTGTAGCCTTACCTACCACTCCAAGAAATTAAAGGTTGCTGCTTTACTCATGCTAACTCAGTTTTTTACCTTTGTAGGGGGTATAATAGCTTTTATAGAACTAAAAGATCCACCAAAAGTAATGTTTAAGGTCAGAGGGCTTCCGCGAAATGTAATGGCTATTATAAAAGTAGGTGGTAAAACTTACACATTTAACGGAGTTATGCATATAAGACTTCAACATTTTCTTGAGAGCTGGGAGGCGTTTGATGTTACAACAGCACAAGATATCTATAAGCCCAACAAATATAACGGTTTCGTATCACCAGGCGATAGTGTGGAAATTTCTTATAGTAAATCGATTATAACTAGTTCGGTTACGAGGAAAGGGCTTTCTCTAAGTCCCAAATCTACAACTATATCACCTCCTCTGCTTACGAACTGGGATCCTAAAATCTGGGTTGGCAGAAGTATATCGGTTTATGAAATTCAAAACTATTTGGGTGAAGGAGGAAACGGTTATGTTTTAAAGGCTAAGCACGAGAATAAGGAGGTTTGCAATCAAAATCCTTAAGCTCTTCAAAGGAAACCCGGAGGAGTTTTTCAAGGAGTTAAGCATAGAAGCACTAAACTTAGCAAACCTCTCAAATCATCCGAATATTGTTAAAATTTACGCCTTTAACGTAGACAGTTTAGTGATAAGAAAAATTGTTAATGACAATATTACATCACTTTACCTTACAAATCCCCCCATGATTGTTATGGAATTAATGAGCGGTACTTTAGAGGAACTGCTCATGGACGATAATTTTTACCACAGCACTTATTGGAAGAAGGCAGTGTATAAGGCGATTTGGGAGATTTCCTCAGCTTTAAACCACCTCCACCATAACGGTTACGTTCACATTGACGTTAAACCGTCAAACATATTCCTTGCCAAAAAGCCCGCAAGCCCACAAGATTTACTAAACGTAAAGTTTAAGTTAGGCGATTTGGGAAGTGCTGTAAAAATTAATGGTAAGATTAATCAGCTAACGTTAGAGTATTCTCCCCCAGATGTATTTAGAGGGGTTGCAAATCCGTCCTTAGATATATTTGCTCTTGGCATGACTGTTTATGTTTTATTAAACAGAAAGGTGGACAGGCCGGATTTACAAGAGATGAATGAAGCGTTTAACTGTTATACAAAGGGTGACATGAATTGTGTTTCCTTAAAGGTTAATGAGGCTAAAAATAAACTCTCTAACTGGCAACCCAACTTGCCAGATGAGATAAGGGATTTTGTAATGAAGATGATTTCCATAAACCCCTCAGAAAGACCAACTGCAAAAGAAGTTCACGAATACTTCTCAAGATTAATACACTCAAATCCTTAAACTCGTAGTATGACACTATTTTATATTAATAATCACAAAATCGGAATACACATTAAAATTCCTAGGAATAAGATTTCCTATTTATTATATTTTTAGGAAATCTTATTCCTAAAAATATAATAAAAATGTAAAAAACTTCTCTTGTTTAAACATGACTCGCTAATTCACTCGCTATAGTACTATTAATATACGGTAACCCGACTATCATCACGAGTTCGCCATTTGCCTTATTTAATATTACAACCCACGGACCGAAAAAGGCCAACGGACCATTGTAATAGCCATACATTATGTTCCCATTAACCGTTACAAAAGAAACCCCAAAAGTATTAGCGAAAGCTTTCTCACCCATTGTAGTTAATTCAGTATATAATGGCGATCCAGCTACTGGGTAAACTACGACCTCGACCGCATTGGAAACTAAACAATCGTACGCGGTTACAAGGATCCTGTAGGAGAATCTTACGAATACCTCTTTCGAAAGGTAGGAGTCGGGCTCATTTCCTAAGAATAAGACGCTACAAGTATCGTTGGAAGGTGTTACTGGAAGTGTCTTTTTAGTACCGTTTAAGTACGAGATAGTAACTGAAGAGGTAGATATTGAAATTACATAGCTCGAGCTAGTATTAACTTTCCAACTGCCACCGTAAATGCTTTGCAAGTCCGAGACCGTTATTGGGTATGAGGGGCGGATGAATATCGGTAGGGGGCCGATATATATTGGTAGGACTACAAGGAACACTACTAATACTACTACAACTGCTATTACAGCACCAATTACAGCCTTTATTGGAAACCTCCTCTTAGGATATGGGTATTGTTGATAAGGAGGATAAACCGGTGGTGGATTGGACTGTTGAGGATATTGGGGTGGTTGTGTTTGTGGGGGCTGTTGAGGATAATTAATCGGTTGTTGAGGTGCTGATTGCGGCTGAGGTTGTACCGTGGCTAAAGGAGTACCGCATCTAACACAGTACATTGCATCGTCTGGATTTGGGTAGCCACATTTAGGACAGTACTTCACCATTTTAAACGATTTAAATGTTTGCTGTTGTGTATATAGGAGTTGCTGAGAATATTGAGGAGGATTTTTATGTGAATTACTTTTGCGAATATCACCAATAGCGTCAAGAATACCAAGAAATGATAAAAAATTAAACAGTATAATAAGAAGAATTATTACTAGTAGGGCTGGACTGTTGATATACGTTAGTCCGAAAGATGAGAACATCAAAGTTAGTCCGAGAGATGAGAACATGAATATGAACAGAAAAGCCTGACCGTACGACCTCCTCTGACGCGGGCTCAAATTTTTACCCTTAGTTAAACGAACAATAATTATGTAGTAGCTAACAATTAATATTATGTAATAAAGAATCACAGATATACCGTACAACATAAACGCCCATATTATAACAGACAAAGTAAGAATAAAAAAGGAAAAGGAAAATATTAGATTACCGTACTTAGCTATTAATGAAGTCATATATTTAAAAAAAAAGACATGTCTTTATAAACTTTACTTAAATAATTTTGCGTACTAGAGCAGTATTAACAACCTAGAATTGTGTTGGCAAAGTTTAAAAATAAAGCTATTTAAGGAAAATTGATGAGCTAAGCCCTCTTTATGAATCTCACTACTTTAATTAATGTAAGTTACGAGAGGAAAATCTCGTGATAATATTAATTATAAATTTATTATGAGGTTCTGCGCGTGTGCTCTTTTAATAATTTATAATTTCTCAACTTGGTTAATAATCTATGTTTAAATAAAAACCGAAATGTTTTTAAACTATTTAGAAGTTGGTATATATAAATAGACCTTTCCCTTTACCAGATGTAATTAGGAACTTTCGCTTAGGATTTATGATAACAAATGATGGTGTAAGTGATCGTAATAGTATTGGACTTATATTTGTATATATTACTGATATTTATAATAGTTTATTTAGATTATTTGGCATTTAAGCCACTTTTAGCATGGTATTTAACGAAAGTGTATCTCTACCCAATTATTGTATCTCCATCGTTCTTTTATATTTCACCATATGTTAATATTTTACTTACTAGTTTATTTTTTATTTCAGGGTACTTAACATTAACCGGGATAATTATAGGCTTAGGCTTTTATATAGCATCGCGTATGCTTCCTCCTCTAGTTTACGTGAAATTTACGGGAAAGGGTCTGAGCGTAAGTCTCCCACTATCAAATAGTATATACATGTTCGCTTATCCCATTACAGTTAGTCGTGTTAAGTTTAAAATGCAACAAAATGATTCCCACGTTGTTAATGATAACGGTATTATTAAGGGTTATGGTTACTTTCTTACTGATAATGGGAAGGTAGTTAAAGGGATCATTTGGAGTAGAAGCTTAACATCACCATATCCGGGTGAAGCATATGTTATTAATGACGAGATTTTATTTGCAGTAGACGGTTTCGATATTATTGTAAATTCGTTAGCTAATCAAGGTTTAGCAGTGTTTTCACAAGCATACCAAAAGGTATCTTATC
>JAPYVG010000022.1 GCA_028277025.1 Sulfolobaceae archaeon | reverse complement strand
ACGCCTACATGTGTGTCAGATTCGGGCTTTGTGAGTAAACCTTAATCATCACAAACACACAAGCCCAATTATTTCTCATATTCTCCATGTCGAGCTAACTCGTATATCAGCCTACTTTTACCCTCATCACATAGCTCATCGTCTAAGTATACAGCATAATAATAGTCAAACGTCTCATCAAATGCCTCAATGATTAAGCTCTTCTTGAGCACATCACAGACTACAATTATTTTATGTTCACAGTTCATCGCGCCACATTTCATCCGTCCTCACCCTCACAAACAATCCAGTCTAAAGGTAGTTTATCGGGCAATGCTTAAATTTTCTTGCCAATCTCATACTTTTCTTTATGCTTTACTATCTCCTTATGGAGACCGTGAATAATTAAACCTATTAAGAGAGTTATAAAACCTATCTCTAGAGAAACGAATCCAAGGGAGAGAATGAAGACCCCGGATAAAACGAATGAGAGAACTTGAAGGTATGGAAATAACGGGGCTCTAAATTTCCCCCTTATACCTCTATGCCTAGCTATCATTACTTCCACTCCAGATAACATATAAGAAAAAACAATACCAAAGTTAGAAACAAGCGATATTATTTCCACATTGCCCAGCCCTAGAGAAGATGCCATTATAACTGCTATAATTATGAGAACAGACTTCCTACCACCGAAAGGTAAAGGTATCATTTTATCCTCTACCATCTGCATAAAAGTTCTCTCGGTAGCGATTATAGTAGATAAAGTTACAGTAACAGTAGCTAAAATAGCCGTTAAGTTAACAAAAGAGTAAACGATAATTGGTTCCCTTAATCTACTCATGACTAATTGGAGAGGCGCGGCCGAAGTCCCAAAGTCTTTGTAATTTACTGCATCAACCATAGAAAAAGTAACGAGCATATAGAGGAGTGCACTGATAAGCAAAGAAAGCACAATAGCCTTAGGGATTACCCTTTCCCCATTTTCAGTTGCAGGTGTTAAAGTTGCAATAGTATTAAAACCGGAATATGCGAAAAACGCTATACCAGAAGCTGTCAATAACCCAGAGACACCGTATGGCATGAATGGCTCAAAGTTTGAAAGCCTTATCCCGCTAATCAAAAGGGTAATAACTGAGAAGAGAAATAGCCCAGATATATTCAAAACCACAAAGATTGACTCTATTTCTGATGCAAGTTTTAGGCCAAAGTAGTTAACTACTGACAAAATGACTATGAGGAGAATTGCTATTAAAAAGACGAGATATGAAGAGGTTATCCCAAGAGAGTAAAGCAAATAGCTGGAAAACCCTAAAGCTGTAGCACCACCGCTAATTGCGTAACCTATAACTCTAAACCAACCTACTAAAAAGCCTATAGTTTCACCCAAAGTTAGATAAGCAAAACTATAAACTCCACCCTCCACATTAGGAAAATCTGAGGCCAGTTCAGCGTTATTTAAACCGACTGTTGAAGCATAAAGTGCAGTTATTAAGAAGGCAAGTAAGACCGAGGGACCCGAGGCTGAAATCCCAGCCCCTACCATTACGAATATGCCAGCCCCTATAATATTCCCAAGCCCAATTGCTAGAGCTTGAAACAAGTTTAACTTCTTCATTAGAGAAATTGACGTAACTTGAATCTTAAAACTATCCCACCATTTAACGCGACCCTTATCTATATAAACTATATAGTAATATTAAGATTATATTTAATTATATATTACTATATTCAATATTTTTCACTATATAGCAAAATTTTAATATCACGATAAATTACATTTTCACGCAATGAGTAAGGGATTACCAAACACGCCTTTCAAACCAATAGACCAACTAAAGTTGAGTTTTGCTCATATTAGGATTTGGTATACTGCTGGTATGGGCTTTTTTACTGACGCCTATGATCTCGTGAATATTGGTTATATTTTAGCAATTTTTCAAGACTCACCAAAATATGCCGGCATCTCACTACAGGGATTTTCTGATTACCTAACTGGCCAAGGCTCAGCTTTTTGGACTGGTTTACTAGCCTCAATCGCCATATGGTCTGCAGTCATTGGCCAATTATTATTTGGCTTTTTAGGTGATTATTGGGGTAGGAAGAAGGTTTACGGTATTGAAGCATTACTATTAACCTTAGGAGCATTATTTAGCGCACTATCACCAAATCTACCATTATTAATACTCTTCAGATTCATAATGGGTTTAGGAATAGGTGGTGATTACCCAATATCTGCAACAATAATGAGTGAGTACGCAAACCTTAATGATAGGGGTAAGTTAATAGCATTAGTATTCTCAAACCAAGCATTAGGATCATTGGCGGCAGCAGCAGTAGGTGTAATATCAGCAGCAACACTACCACCAGATTTAGCATGGAGGGTAATTGCCGGGGTAGGAGCAATACCAGCAGCAACAGTAATATACTTAAGAAGAAAAATACCAGAAACACCGAGATACTCACTACTAGTAAAAGGAGACATAAATGAAGCAAAAAAAGCAGCAAAAATACTAGGAGCAGACATACACGCTGAAAAAACAGTAAGTTCTAGGAAAAGAAACCTCATAGAGTTCTTAACTACCTTCGGCCCACTATTAATAGGAACAGCGGGATCTTGGTTCATAATAGACGTCGCATTCTACGGGACAGGAATATACTCATCACCAGTCATAGCCCCAATATTCGGAAGCCCCTTCCCATCACATGCCACCACACTATCACTCCCAGTATTCCAATCAGACTTAGCAAAAGCACTATTCCTAGGTGCAGTACCATACCTAGTAGGCGCCCCTGGATACTTTACTACCGTAGCATTAATAGATAAGTTGGGTAGGAAGTTGATACAAATTCAAGGGTTTATAGTGCTTGCAGTAATTTATACCATCATATCCTCAATTATGATTGTTAGTGGGACTAAGGTAACTGGGTTTCTAATACCTTCTATCTTAGCATTCCTCCTCTACTCCCTATCATTCTTCTTCATAGACTTCGGGCCAAACACTACTACATTCGTAATCCCAGCAGAAGTTTATCCAACTAGGTTTAGGACTACAGGGCATGGGATATCAGCAGCAGGCGGAAAACTAGGGGCAGCAATATCAACATACCTATTCCCAAGCCTACTAAAAGCAATAGGAATAAAAGATATCCTAATACTACTAGCAATAGTAAGCGTAATAGGAGCCTTACTAACACTCTTCTTCATACCAGAACCCAAAGGTAAAAGCTTAGAAGAGGCCTCTAGAGAAGAAATAATAACAGCTCAATAAAAATCAAATTTTCCTTTTTATCTTCTCTATTCTTATTATTTCTTCAATATTTTTCAGAGATTTTTTAATCCTCCGCTTTAAAATTAGCGAACTAATAGGTTCAAAAGGAAACTCTATCTCAAGGTTTATATTTAACGTCTTGTTTTCATATGCTATCTGCAAACTCCCCCACCTATTCCTCGTAAGGTCTGGTGAATATGCAATATAACTCACTTTTCTCTCTGACGCAAACCTTCTAGTGTAAAATACAATTTCAAAGGGAAGATAGAACAGCCCTTTCACAGGTATTCCGACTCTGTACTCTCCGTTTCCCTCTTTGACTTCCGCACCTAATAGGTTACCGAATGTGAAAACAGGGTCTTTGAACAGTTCTATTACCTCAAAACCGTGGCTTGTCTTAAGGGTATCTGAGTACTTCATCACCAAAAAATTGAAAAGAATAATTTAAATCTTTACTATGAAACTACATATTCAATTTAGTTCTCTGTGTCATTATTCCGTCAATAAAAGTTTATACACCAAAAATTTTTTCTACTGGTTTTAGAACTCCTCTCTTTTCCATATCAATAGTGAAATAAGCTATCCACCCCCCTAATAACCAACCACTTAAAATATCTAAGGGCCAGTGAACTCCAACGTAAACCCTTGAGTAACTCACTATTAATGCCTCGATAAACATAGGAATCCATAACCATTTCGGTGAAGTCTGTAATAAAACGAGTGCTCCGTCGCCTACTATTAAAGCGTGTCCAGATGGATAACTGTAATCGTGAGGCTCAGGTACTAGTAAATTGGCATGAATATAGTAAAAAGGCCTAGGTTGGGCAATTAATAGTTTACTTGCTTCTCCCAATATAATTGCTACAATAAACGAGGCCGCAAGTGTTATTGCTATTCTCCTAGTCTTCTTAAAAATCAAAAGAACAGCTGTTAACGGTATCCAAACGTACTCCCTACCATACTTTGAGAAAAATACCATAATTGGATTGAGTGAAGTAATTTGATGATAGTTTATGAGTTGAAAAACGTAAACGTTTGCCTGAATGTTTTGCTCACCGACAAGTTTTACAATTAATGAAAGTATTAGGAAGAGTGCTAGTAGTGACCAGTGCCATTTCATAGGTATATGAAGACTATATTTTCCTAATAAGTTTGTTCATAGTATATATATTATTATATAATCTCTATACGTCATCCTTATTTAACCAATATCTTATCCATCATTATGAGACCTTTTATCACCATAACCTCGTTTTCCCTAATTCTAATTGAACACGGAGACCCGTTTTCCTTAATCCTCATTTTACCAGTGTTACTAGCTTACGTCAAGGTAAGAGTGCCAGCATTTGTGAGTTCATCAGTACTGTTACTTAGCTTACTATATCACGAGAATTGTATTACTCTGCTCGGTCTGGAACTCTCTTTGCTTAGTAGAGGGGTGTAAATTATGTCAAATGTGTTAGTAGCTATTATTTTAGGTATAGTACAAGGTATAGCGGAATGGTTACCTATTAGCAGTAAGACCCAAGAACTATTAGCATCTCATTATCTACTGAACTTAGACGTGGCCATAGCTTATACTTTTGGACTTTTCATGGAGATGGGTTCAATAGGGACTGCTCTAGTTTACTTTAGAAGGGAGGTCTTAAGGGTATTTAAGGACTTCTTCCTATTAAAATTCCTTATAATTGTCACTGTGTTTACTGGTATAGTAGGAGTACCGCTTTACTTGATTTCTGATAAACTTTTACAAAACGCTTACAACCCGTCAATACCGATGATAATTCTGGGAGTAGTTCTGATTTTAGACGGCATATATATTAAATTCTCTAGAAGTAAACAGAGGGAATTCAAAGAATTAACAGTAAAGGATATGATAATCGTTGGAATAGCTCAAGGACTCGCAGCGTTACCAGGTGTAAGTAGGTCTGGTATGACCGTTTCTACAATGCTATTATTAGGAGTTAAACCGGAGGACGCTTTTAAGTACTCCTATCTAGCTTACATTCCAGCTGCAATAGGTGCTGTAGGGACTACTATACTTTTAACAAAGTCAAATGTTAAGTATGCAGTAAATGATATAGGTGTAGTGGGTATTGTAATCTCTATTTTGATCGCTTTTTTAACCGGGTTGATCGTGATACATTATTTACTAAAATTTGCTAAGAGCAACAAGGTTTACGTAGTAAACTTCTCGCTTGGAGCTATAGCAATAACTGTAAGCGCCCTAGGGTTAATACTAGCTTAGCGAGTTATAAGGGCCTTTAATAAGGTTTTCATGATTTAACCCTCGTTTTTATATTCCTTATTTTCATTCCCTAGGTTGAAGCATATGAACTCCCAGCCACGTCATGGGAAGCTTGATTAACCCTCTCGGGTTAACTGAGGGTTCTCTTTTATGTGCAACTATAGGATTCATGAGAGTCTTAAAAATGCTAAGTAACATTAGATGACATAAACTTCGCGACTTATCGGGAAAAGTTAACAATAGCTTAGGTTAATTAAATCTCACTTCATATTCAATGTTCTCACTTTTCAATCTTATTTTATCACCACTTTTAATGTTAATAGGCCCAACAAAAACCCCAGAAGACACAAACCCTGTTATACTCACTACCCTCCTTAATAACCATTTCACCACATTATCAGAACTTCCGAAAACATAAGAGGGTCTGCCTTCTCTTACCTTATTCCCGTTTAGGTAAAGTTCTACAGTCCTATTGAATCCCATCTCAACTGGTACTCCTACATACAGCCTTGAAGCTGCGCAATCGTCTGCTAAGATTTGTGCCGCAGTTAAATTCCATGTGCTAAATCTAGTACCCGGGACCTCAACCCCTAAATATATATTTTTAACACAAGACGGAAATTCTGATAATGTACAGTTCTCCAACTCATAAATCAGTTCGACTTCCGCCATACTGTTTTTAAACCATAAGTCAACTTCATTGCCTTCTTTTATGATCATTCTTTTGCTTAGTATTCCGATTAAGGGTTCAGTAATTTGGTACTTTTTTAAGGCCTCTTGAGTCGTGAAAGATATCTTATAACCGCCGAAACCCTCAGATTGAGTTATCATTGAAGAGAATATTTGAAACACCTTTTTAGCGGAATAAAAATCTATCTGAAACGGCTCTATTTCTTTTCTATTAACATATGCATTATATAATTCTATTGCTAATTTTTCTTCTAACATTACAGTATATTTATTATTTAAATATTTAAAACTTTAACGTTAAGTCTTAGAAAGATAGAAATACTCCGCTTTTTCCCTAAAATATGCATAACTAGGGCAACAATAATATTTGGAAAATCATGATATTAAAAATAAAAACTATAACTGTTAGATTAGTTTCGTAAGGACTATAAAAACGGAATTTATACGACTAGTTAATTGGCGGAATATGATTGTCACTTTTGGGTATAATATAAGAAAATCAATGAAGTAACTAAGAGTTATTTAATCTATTATACTGGAAATTACGTATAAAAATTCTTCTTCAGTTCCTCCATTTAATCGGCCATTTCGCAAAGCGATAAACACAGGTCGGCATGGCGTACTCATGGTGGCAAGCATCAATTCGTAAAACGATAAACACTTTACTAATAGTTACTAAATATAAAAGGGGCCATGATGGTGGAACCGCCTAAGCCCATAATTAAAAGGCCAAATTACTCTTTCGAACTACAGAGTGAAAGAAAAGCTGTTAGAGAAGGTAGAGGTTTCAGTTTAGGTGAATTACAAAAAGCTGGAATTTCAATTCAAGAGGCAAGAAGGTTAAAGATTAGGATAGATAAGAGGAGGAAGAGCGTACATGAGGAAAACGTTCAGGCATTGAAAGAGTATATTGATAAGGTTAGAGCTGAAAGTAAGAAGAGTGAGGAGGAAAAGAAATAGGTAGATTGACGAAAACAAATAAATTGTCCTTCACGTTCTTTTTTATATGGTTAAATTAATATCCACATTAGGTACTTCTCCAGGTGGAGTTTTTGAGTCTTATCTAAATTTAATTAACGGAAAATATGAAGCAGAAAACCCAATAAAGATAGAAATAGATACTGTATACATTATTAGGACTAAAGATCCAGAAGTGGAATTTGCATGGAAATTAGTTAAAGCTGTTTTCGCCTGTTGCGGTGGTAGGAATGTTACTGTTGCTGACATTCCATTACCGATTACTGACATCTTTTCACGAGATGATTACTTAACGTTTCTGCGTAATGTCAAGGATAAGATTAGCAAAGAGGACTACGTTGACATAACTGGGGGGAGGAAAGCCATGAGCGTAGCTGCGGCAATAGCCGCACGGTATAGAGGTGCAAACATTTTAACTACTATAATTCCTCAGAACGAGTATAATAGAATCCAACAGTTAATTAAAGGGTTTAAGGAGAAAAAAGAGGTTATTGAGAAGTCAGCTAACGGTGAATGTAGCAAAGAGGTCTGTGAGCTTATAAGTAAAGAAGCTAGGACTATTTTATTATTATGATGATTGATTATAAGCTTTTTGTGAATAGAGTGAGGTAGAGGTAATTTTTTATTTTTAACCTAAACTTTGATTATATGGAATTTAATGTAAATTTATATGGAGATGTAGAAAATCCCTTAGTTGAAATCCCCGGGAAGAGGGGAAGGGCAAATGAACTTTACTCTGAAAGTCCCCTCTATGCTTTCCTCATCTCAATCCCCCATTGTATAGCTACCATGTTCCAAAGCATTGCAAAAGAGGAGGGGATAAAGGTAAAAACATGTAAAGTTAGGGCTAAGTACGATTTAGACGAAAAGGCTATGATCTTAGGCAAATATATAATAAGGAAGATAACAATAGAGGTTTACGGGGATTGTGACAAAGATGAACTTGATGAACTAGTGGAAAAAGTAAAACAAAACTGCCCGATTTACTTGAGTTTTAATGATAAAATAGTTGTAGTACCTCGCTATAATTTCTGAATTATAGTTTCTATTTCAGAGTACGGTGGCTCCTTTGTGGGGTCGTCTGATACCCACTTATATCTCACTACTCCTTCCCTATCTATCACGAAGACGGCCCTCTTAGCTAACAAATACCCTGGCAATGCTGGAAATTCCCAGAACACATTGTATTTCTTTATAACCTCCCTATTATAATCACTTAAAATTGTAAAGTTGAGTTTATAATGCTCTTTGAAAGCCTTATTACTGAAAGGTGGATCTACACTTATTCCCAATACTAGAGCATTAAAATTATTAAATTTCTCCATTGAGTCCCTAAAAGAACACATCTCTTTAGTACATACGGCAGTAAATGCCGCGGGATAAAACGCTAACACTACTACCTTACCCTTAAAGTCCGAGAGTTTTACTTTCTTTAAATCGGTATCTGGTAACTCGAAATCCGGTGCCTTTTCTCCTACCTCAACCATACATTAATATTGAAAAAAGAGAATATAAAGTAATTTTAGAATACTATTTAAAGTATTAAAATAAGCATTTCTTAATTCTCCGTTTATCCCTACATTTTCATGATTTATTGCAGGGACTTAAACACAACATGAGGGCTCCAACGGCTGAGGTTCAGTTCTCGTATACTTTCTCACTCTTTTGTCTGCATCAGTGTGAGAAATATCCTTTACATCTGATATAAACGACGAAATAGATCACTATTACTGCTGAAAAAGTATTCAGCCCTTAACGTTAACCAGTAGAATCTATATAGTCTATATTTGGCTATATATTTTCTTTATAGTAAAATTGCTTATATAGATAGGTTATATTCATTATTTTAAGCGGAAAGGTTTAAAATTGAGGAAATGCAGTAATTCTTTATGCAACATGAGGACTACCCCATTATATTTATCACAACAGATAACAGAAAATTCACCTATGACGGCAAGAGAGTTAAAGAGTTAAAGAAAGAGATTACGGGTGGTGTTATTAAACTAGCTAGACCAATGTTAGTATATGACGTGGAAGAATTAGATTTAGCTGATATAATAGAGAATTATGGCAACCTACTTCTAGGAGAAATACTAGTGAGGAAATTCATTTCTGAAATAAATTTTAAGAATTTCATACTTTATGTTGACCACCTAAATAAAGAAATAAGTGTTTACGTAGAGGGAGGAAAAACATTCATCTTACCTTATTCAACATTACCCTTCCTTAGATACTTACTCGCCAAACTACACTCTGGGATACTACTGGAAAGTGTAAGCGTGGAAGAATTGGAATTACTTTCCCCCTAACTTCTTCAACAAATCCTCAACCTTCTTAGTGTATTTAAGCATAGTGACCCTTATATCGTTCATACTCATTTTATCTGTCTTCTCCCTTAAATTCTTGAACCTCTTTAATAGTTCGTCAACCTCTTTTTCAACGTCTTTAACATCTTTACCCTCTTTTTTTGCCTTTGCTAACGCTGAGTTAAGAGAGTTATGAGCAACATGAATAACCTTATTTAGGTCCTTCTCAATCTCTTCCTTTGATTTGTGACTTTTCTTTTTAATCTCATCAAAAATTTTTGAAACCTCCTCCATCAAGATGAGAAATTGGATTGAAGGTTAAAAAATTAAAGAAAAATAGTTTTTGACTTAAGATCTGGCCACTTCGCCTAACTCTTTGAATATCAGATTAAAGTCTGCCTCATTTAACTTAACAAAAACTCCGTACTGGCCCATTACACATACTGCATAATCACCAGCCGCTACTGCCCAGCCGTGGAATGGAGTCCATTTCATACCCGATATCTTACTGAACGCTTCAGCTTCAACCGTTCCCATCAGCGTATTAGCTGCTACCATTTTTGCTACCATTTCAGCCATTTCCCTTGACATCTGTCCTTTATAGTCTACTAATTTACCGTCTGGCGTATAATGACCGGCTGCAATTACTCCCTTTATTTTCATTAACCTTTCGAGCTTTTCTTGAACGCTCATACTTTATCCATTTTTTATTATACTAATCATATATATAAGAATTTTGCAAAACAATGTTTAATTTATAAAATTTTAAGAGTTAATAGTTTTAGAAACTATCATAATCATAATGATAAATGTTTAATACAGTCTAACATGTCTATATAAAATTAAAAAAGAAATGTTTATATATAAATTTTGTTTATTAAAAATAAAAAAGAAATAGTTATAATGTAAAGTATTCTATTGAGAGATTTAAAAATACAGATTCCCAGTACTTTAATTAACGCTCATGGGATTATAAAGATAAACTTTATTATAAAAGTAAGAGAGTTTATCTTATGACCACTAAAGTACTTATTAAAAATATGGATGAACAGCTCTACAGATTGCTAAAGGCCAGGGCAGCGATCTTAGGAATTAGTGTTTCCGAAGCGATTCAGCAAGCAATATCCATATGGTTAGATATTACCGATTCACTTTCAGATAATAATAGGGTAGTACTAAATACTCACCCAGATGCAATTAAGGCTTATAATGATGGTAAATACGTACTTGCATGTGACGGCAAGTATGTCGGCTCTTTTGATACTGAAGAAGAGGCTATTAGAGAGGCTAAGAAATACGTGAAATGCGTTATTGACTATAAGGGCTATCCCAGAAGTTTTTTAGGAGAGTGGGGATGGTCGTCGATTGCTTTAGAATAGAAGAAAGACCTATGTTACAAGTAGAGGTTATTGACCCAGTAAAAAATAATTCGGTAAACGTTTCGCCCTTAATCGATACGGGATTTTCTGGTTACCTATTATTACCAAACTCACTTTACAACAAAGTGAACTCACTTGAGTTAAAGGAGCCGAGGAATTACCTCACTTTGAACGGAATTATAAAGACCAGAGTGGCTAGGGCTAAGATAAGAATCGGAAAGATAGAGGTTAACAGTTATATTGAAAGTCCAGTTTTAGGAAGGGATATAGCTCTCTTAGGTAGAGAAATACTAAAGGAGCTTAGGATAGAATTTAAGAAAGGTAAAGAGATTTGCATAGAAGATCCTTGAGAAATAGTTATATTCATTTCCATTTATTTTATTGAATTTAAGTCCAATCTGACGTTTTTAGTATTACTATAAACCTTGCTGTGATGAAAAAGACATAAACTAAAGATGCGCTATATAAAAAAGGACAAGTATAGTACTTCTATAATGAGAAAAACTAGAGGTTAAACCTTAACGAAACCCCTTGTTTGAATCACTGAACGCTTATACTTGGAAAACATTTAAGAGCGTTATCGTTCCATGAGTTTATTCTCCCCTCCTCCAGTACAATTTACCTTTATACCTAATCTCAATTACTCTATGTAAAGGAATTACCGTGCCGTCATCCAAATAAATGTAGGTATTGTCCACTCTCAAAATCCTCTTAAAACTTATCTCATCGCTCCCTTTTTCCCTATCCCTTATAATTATGGAAAACCCATCCTTGTCCTTCTCGTACCACAAAACTCTGTTTATAGCATCCTTTATCCTAATAACAACCACCTAGTAAAAAGTCACTATGTCGAATTTAATCCCTAGCTTTCTTGCGTAATCCCACGCCATTTCAATCTCCTCCCTAGTAGGATAACGCGAAATATCGGAATAGACTGGATTAAAAGAAGGTGAAAAAGGATTTGCAAAACTGTCTGGGTGGTATTGATCCATAATGTTAACCCAATATTCACCCATATTTTTACTTATCCACTCCAAAACCGGGAATGTATCATCTTCAACGTGATTTGGCATAACTAAATGCCTAATTACAGCCTCCTCACCCCACTCCTTCAATTTTAGTAAATTACCGGTTACAGTCTCGAAATACCAAGGAGTCCTACTCAGCCTTAACGCACATTTATTATTTCCAAACTTGAAATCTGGTAACCAAATATCGATTATAAATCTTAAGAGCTTCATAGCCTTTTCACTCATGAAGAAATTACTATTCCAAAGTATGGGAACGTTTATTTCATTACCATAGTATACGTCCTTTCTCCTCTTAAATACTGGGTCTGCTTTTGGAAGAAACGTTATATAATCAACTACCGTATCGTCGTAAGCTAGGTCCCTTATGGCCTTAACAATTGTGTGTAAATGCACTGTTGGCTCTCCACCAACCAGGTTTATATTGTGCACGCCTTCTAGCCTTAACAATTTCATCACGCCAGCTAACCTCCCATTATCTATTTCAACGCCATTATCCTTATCCCTAGATATATCACCGTTTTGGCAAAACGCGCACCTCATGTTGCATGAGGTAAAGAATATTGTACCAGAGCCCTCGCTACCCCTAAATATAAGCTCTTCGCCCCTGTGATGAAAATAAGACGCAACTCTTGAAGAAATATTGAGCTTACAAGCACCCGTTCTTTTACTTCTATCAATCCTACAGTTCCACCTACAGAAACTGCATTTCCTAACCCACTCGTCTACGGTTCTTGAAAGTAAATCAAGTAATGACGGCTTCTTAACCTCTAACTTCCTAATATCCTCTTTTCCTCCCCTCACGTCCTTCCAAAGGGATAAGAATTCAGATAAATAGTTGTCATAATAAGTAAAGAAGTCCTTGTTGAAGTCAGCCTCAATCCTCTTTAATATTAAATATTTAGCCGGCATCCTATTTTCCATTACGGAAAAGTACCACTGAAAGTCATCGTATAAAACCTTTTTTAAATCCTCAAATTTCACAATATAAAATTCTCACGAGAGGCTTTTACTCTTTACCATCCCGGAAAGTAAGGAGAAGGCCATTGCGATCAATATAAAGGCTGAGGAGAATAGAAATGCGAAATGTAAACCTTGCGTAAACACTATCATACTTTTAGGATCTAGTGTGTTAGTCCCTAAGAATATCTCGAATGCTACATCTCTGGGTATGCTTAAGGATGCTACGGTAATGCTTATTGTATAACTAAGTACTGTCCCTATACTGCTAAAAGTCCTAGCTAAACCAGAGACAGCCCCGTAATACTCTTTAGGTGCACTGAACATTATGGCTGTGTTATTCGAAGGCCAGAAAAGTGAAGAGCCTATACCGGTAATTATTGAGACTAAGGCTATAAAATAAGGTGAGGTTTGAGGGGTTAAGGAGAAGTAATAGATCATTAAAGAAACGAAAGTAGCAAATAAGCCTAAAGACGCTAAAAGCCCCGGTGAAGTTATGTCAGCCCTTTTACCAACAAAGGGTGATAGTACACTAGCAACTACATAGCCTGGCGTTAAAGTTAGGGATGAGTAAAGGGGTGAAAGACCCTTAACACCTTGTAAAAACATTATTAAAAGGAAAGTTAGTGAAAGACCTCCTATCCCTTGGAAAAAGAGAGAATAGAGGGAGAAACTTAAGCCCTTAATTCTCAAAAGGTTAAGATTGATCACCGGTTTCCTAAACTTTTTCTCGTTGTATAAAAATACCGGCAAAAACGCTAACCCGATTAAAAGTGTTAATAGATCGTATACATTAATACCAACTCCGGCCATCGTAACTAAACTGTAAGTTACAAAGAATAGTAAAAGGGCTAAAAACACACTACCCAATACATCTAACTCCCCACCCGTGGGCTTTACCCCCTTTATCTCCCTCACTCCTACTATAACCGCAAAAATGCCTATAGGTACGTTAATATAAAAGATATATTGCCAACCGAAGAACGTAGTCAGTACCCCTCCTAAAACAATTCCTAATAAAGCACCAATGTTCCATCCCAGTGCCGTTAAACCGTAAGCCTTACCCCTTTGATTCGGTGGGAATAAATCAGCTATTAAAGCACTTCCATTGGAAGCTATTAAACTGCCTCCCATAGCTTGTAGGACTCTGAAAGACACTAGTAGCCAAATGTTATTTGAAAGACCGCAGAGGGCTGAGGAAATTGTAAATAAAAGGAAACCCAAATTGTAAACCTTCGACCTACCGAATATATCGCCAATCCTACCAGCTTGTGTTGAAATAACTGCTAAGACTAGCAAGTAAGCCAAAAGCACCCATAATGCTGAGTATAAATCCGTTTTTAAGGATACAACAATCGTTGGTAATGCTAGAAGTACTATAGTAGTATCAACGGCAGCCATTAAAGTACCTAAGACTATAACTGTTAAGACAAGGTTAATGTTCATAAATAGTTCATAAACGAACTAATATAAAAAATCAATTATACGGACAAGCTGGATCCTCGGCCAGAGGATCGTTATATATTGCATAAGCCCTAGCCCTACTACCGCCACAAATATTAACATAATTACATCTCCCGCACTTCCCTTCCAATTTCCCCATCCTAATAGCCTTTAAAAGTTCGGAATTACGATAAATGTCGATAATGCTCTTTTCTCTAACATTTCCTAAAGATATGGGGAGGAAACCGCTCGGGTATATATCGCCGTTATAAGCAATGAAAATCACACCGGAACCATCTCTTGTTGGTATAATGCTTTTATCAACGTCTTTCTTTGGTTCTCCTAATAACTCCCTTAACTTGAGAATTAAAGGATTAATTACGGGTTTATATTCAAGTTTAGCCCTCCTGAAAAACGGTGCCTCAACAGTTCTTACTACCATATCATATCTTGTAGCCTCTACTAGGAAGTCAATTACCTCTTTATACTTCTCAGCTGGAATATCGAGTTCTAGAGTCCCTCTACCAACTGGAATTAGGAAGAACACCTCCCAAACCTTAACCCCCAAATCCTTAAGTAATTTTACTATTAATGGCAATTCTGGGTAACTACCCTTCCACACTAAAGTGTTTACTTGAACGTTAATCCCTTCTTCAAGACCGTATTTTATACCATCAATTGCATATTTGAAACTCGTTAAACCCCTTAACCAATCATGCGTTTCCGGCTTAGCACCGTCCAGGCTTACGGACATATAAGTTACTCCAGCCTCTTTTAACTTCCTTATAGTATCCCTTGTTAGCTTATAAGAAGGTGCGGGGGCTATAGATACGACTAGTCCTAAACTCCTTGCATAATTAATCAATTCAAAAATGTCTTTACGTGAAAGAGGATCACCGCCAGTAAATACAATAACGACTTTTCCGAACTTTGCAATCTCCTCAAGTAACCTTTTTCCTTCTTCAGTTGTTAATTCACCCGGTAAAGGTTCGTTTATGGCATTAGCCCTACAGTGTTTACATACAAGGGGGCAAGCTTTAGTTACTTCCCAAAAGACTAAATGCGGAGCTCTCTCAAAGGACATAACGGGTCATCCCCATAAATACTCCCAGACCAATAATAAGCCCTAGCCCTATCCCCTCCTTTACAAGCCCATTTATACTCACAAGTCCCGCAATTCTCCCCTTTTAAGTATTTGTCAGTATTTACGAAAACGTCTGGAATTGAGGAAAGAATTTCCTTTAAAGGTTTCTCCCTAACATTTCCTAACTTAACGAAGTCAATGAATTGGCAAGGATAAACGTCACCGTTAGGATATATTGATACCATTTTCCTCCCACAACCGCCCGTAGTTTCAACAAACTTTAATAATTCCTCATCACCAAGCAGTTTTGCTATATATACACCGTCAAAGTTTCCTAAAGTTGTCTCAAGTTCTACTTTCCCTTTTAATTCCTTAGCGTATTTGATAAGCGTATTCATGAACTTAACATATTGTGATGGAGTATACATTAACCCTTTAAGTTCCTTTCCCCTACCGCTAGCTGACAAATGATAGAAAGTAATCCTCGATACACCTAATGAGACAGCAAATTTTATGTATTCCTCCACTTGATCAATATTATCCTTAGTTAAGGTAAACCTAAGACCTACGTTAAGACCGGCATTTAACGCGTTCTTTATACCTTTGATTGCTAGGTCAAAGGCCCCTTTAACCCCTCTGAACTTATCGTGGAATTCTGGGTTATAACTGTCTAAACTTATTCCAACATAAACAAACCCAATTTCCTTTAATTTCTGTGCAACTTTCTCAGAAATTAAGGTTCCGTTAGTTGAGAGGGCTAACTTTATTCCCTTTGAAGAGGCGTAAGAGGCCAGTTCGAAGAAGTCCTTCCTCATTAAAGGTTCTCCGCCACTCATGATAAGTAAGGGTATCTTGATTTCAGCCGTTTCATCTATTAAGCGAATTGCTTCCTCGTGAGTTAAACCATCCGGGGCATTAGGGCTAGCGTTAATGTAACAGTGGATACAGTTCAAGTTACACTTATAAGTCATGTTCCAGGTTATTACGGGTCTGAAAACTTGACTAAAATTACTGGGTTTACTCTTACCGTAATCACCTTTAATCCTAAAGGAAACTGTCCCTTCTCCAGATACCATAACACTTATCGGTATCACAGTATCATCTTCTCTTCATAACTTTTTAAAATAATTATGTAAAAATTAATGATAACTAGATTAACAGAGTTAGTTAGATCAGTTCTGGTTAACTCTAGTCCTCATTTCCCCCCTTAGCCACGATAAGGAGAATTCATTTACGTTTTTCATAACCTTAATTATTTATTGAAACTCTTAGAGAGGTTTTTACAGGCTTTTATTATGTAAAATCATCAGGATCTTGAGAGAGGGAAAAGTTGTTAATATTCCACAGCCAAACACTGATAACAAAAATTGACTTACATTGATTTAGGATAAATGAATAAAAGGTTAAAAGTTTCACGAGATATCAATGATCACAACTAAGCATTAAAGAGAAATTACGGTCTTAGGTAATTAGAAGTACTGCAATAATACTTAAGTTTCACTAATATAGGTAAATTCTTCACCGCTATTTTATCAGCCTATAGATCATTTTCCTTGTTTACTCCCTTCTGTTAATTCCTTTAACAATTCAGCAATCTTTTGCGAAATCTCCTTAATCTCATATTTATGGAAATACGTATTTATTACTCTACTAGTCTCTTCTACGACGGTTATTAAATCCGCAAATACGTCCTCCTTCCTACTATATTTGCTAAAGTCTGGTTCAAAACCGTTATACTGGTATTCATGAAGGTCTAATCCGATTCTCACAAGATTTACTATATCGATTCCTATTTTCTTTAACATTTGTGCTAAAGCCAACATACTGTGAGTGGGAACTACGTGTGCTTTTTTCTTAATCCATTCCTTCTCTTTATCGTCTTTGGCCAAATTAAGAAGTTTCTCCTCGTTAGCTATTATTATCGCATTCATTAATGCTTTTACTGAACTGAAAGCCTTTCCAGCAGAGTTCCTAGTATACCCTCCTTTCCACAAAGTAAGGGATAGAAGAAGATCAGACAAGCTTTCAATTATTCTGGCTTCAACATAATCCTCTCCAACCTTATAAAGGTCTTTTTCCATAATTGTTCATTTTTAGCCAATCTTAACTTAAATTAAATATTTTTATCATACTCTCTCAAGATAGTTCAGATCATTATGACTCTGGATCAAAAACCGGGGGATTCTTTTCAAGTTAATATGGATATACCTCACACCGATAAATGATTCACGTGTAGTTAGAGTCCGAGATTGAGGGCTAAGTCCCTATATTAGATTTGAGAGTGTAGTGTTCAAAATTTGTGAAGTCAATTCTTATATCCCCTCTTTCGAAACCTTATCCCGTGTTATTAAAATCGCTATTAGCAAAAGAACTTAAGGAAAGGGGCATTTATTCACTTTTCATTGGTCACGAAAAGCCGTCTTTACAAACTCTAGCCGTAAAAATGCTCATAAAGGGTTACGGGATAGTTAAAGGAGAAAGGGAAGGGAACGTTGTAGCGGAAGAGGAAGGGATAAAGCTTTTAAAAGGTTTAGGAACTGAAAAGACTGGTTTTATATTTAAAAAAGGTGGTGAGAACGTTATTAAAAACCCACCAACAAGCCCTAAAATCGTCATAGACATGGGTTTATTCAACGAGTTAAATGAAGAGGAAAAGAAGAAGACTTTAGTACAACTCCAAATGACTTTGAACACAATAAGGAAGTTCTGGTGGGACGGGAATTTGGTAATCGTTGATGACTTTAAGTTAGGAAAAGCTGTAAACGTTAAAAATCCACAATTTGAGGGAAAAGGAATAGTCCTAGATCCGTACGGTGAAATAGTTGCTGATGAGGGGATAATCAGAGCTTCTGAGATATTTATCATAGGCGGAATAGTTGATAAAGGGAGAAGGCTGAAGATGGCAACTAAAAGACTAGCTGAAATTAGGGGTTATAACTTCCCCAGAGTTAAAATCACTTTAAGAGGTAGTACAGTTGGAGTTCCAGATGAGATTAATAAGATAGCTGAAATTATAATACGGGTAAAGGAGGGTGAGGGGTTAGAAGAGGCTATAATAAAAACTCAATCTAAGGCTGACAAGGTTGCTAGGATCTTGTACGACGTCCACCGTTTTGGGGAAAGTGTGTTAGAGGAAGAGCTTAAGTGGCTTAACGCTGATAAAAAGGTGGAAAATCTTGTTAAGGCCAGACTAGGAAACACTCGTTCGTAAAACCTAAACTTGTTCTCATGAATTCCCTTTCAAATACTTATTAAACCACTCCAACTTTATCCTTAACCTATCAATCATGTTTTTGGGATTCCCTTTTCTAGCATGCTCGTGCCCATCCCCTTGATACCTAACAAGCATTGCATCAACGCCGTTCATCTTAACTGCTGTGTAGAACTGTTCGGCTTGCTCTATTGGGGGTCGGACTTTCATTGAGGTTTCATGAATTCGTGTTCAACCTCTCGTCCTCATTCCCCTTGTCCGGCTCCCCATGCCGTCTACGGGAGCGGTAGTTAAACCACTCCCCTCGAGGACATAGGGAGCCTCATCGAACCCATCCTCCCCCTCACATTGCTCCTCGGGTTCATTGTAGGGCTCTCTTCTACATTTTAGTATGAAACTACAAAATTTATAAACTTTCATGAGAAGAGCTAGGAATGTTAAATAATATTAAATGACATAAAATTCACGGTTTATCGGAAACTGTTGACGACGGCGTATTTAACGATATTTCCCATAGAAACCAATTCTTCTGTACTTCCATATTCTGCTTGTCTAACAAGTATTGCCTTCTTTTTCTTCTTTTTAACGTAATAAAGGTAGCCTTCATGGAAAGATGGTAAGATCTCGTAACCCTCGTTAGTAATTTTCTTCTTATTTAAGAAAATATAGTTCTTATATTTGAAATTCTCTATCGAAGTCTCAACATGGATTAACCCTTTATCAGTTATCCTTACTTCTGGAATTACTTTTAAACTATAAGCTTCTTCTGGGGTCATATTTTTATCATCTTAAGACTGTATAAAAAATATGGTGCTAAAACATAAGTCCGAAGTTCTTAAGATATCTTTTTCAGCCTTTTTCGCTGACTTAGGATATCAGGCCGCGGTTGGAGTCTTCCCCATTCTTCTGATAGTGTATTTCCACGTTCCCGTTTTCATATATGGGATAGCTGAAGCACTAAATTATGGTGGGGGTAGCTTTATGTCAATGATAGGGGGTTATGTAGCTGATAAAATTGGGAGTAAAGTTACTGCAGTAGTTGGTAACGCGTTAATAATAATCCTCTCCTTCACCGGACTTGCAAGTGATTATATAGAAGCTATTTTACTTTTCATGACCGGGTGGTGGTTTAGGAATTTCAGAACCCCAGCTAGGAGAGCTATGTTGGCACAAGTAACTACAGAAGAGGAGAGAAGTGAAGCTTATGGAATACTCCACGCTCTTGACATTGCCGGTGCCATGCTTGCAGTAACTTATTTGACCTTAGCCCTTTACTTCGGAGTGAGCATATCTTATGTCTTACTCTTCACAATAATCCCCTTATCAATCTCCACATTCCTTCTAGCAATTGCTAAGTCTGGAAGGAAAGGAATACCTAAGAGGCCGTCTAAAACTGCATTATATTTAGTAGTTTCAACTATGTTCTTCGGCTTCAGTTTCTATAGTTTCGGCTTTCCTATAATCACCGCCTATCACTTCACCGGAAAAACTTATTTAGCAACTATAACCTATGCAGTCTTCTTAGGTTTCTCCTCCCTCTTCGGCTATATTTTTGGGAAAATAAAATTAAAAGACATAGAGGGCTTAGCCTTTTTAGGGTATCTATTAGCATCATTAGCGAGCTTAGGATTTGCGTTTTTATCAGACTTTGGGATAGGTGCTTTATACGGGTTATCCGCACTTATGGGAATTGCAGTAGCCTCTACCGAAACCTTTGAACCTACTATCATGTCAAGATTAACAAAGGGTAGTGAAGGAAGCGGAATGGGAGCTTTATCATTTGGCAGAAGCATAGGAGTGTTCATAGGTAATGTCTTGATGGGCTTTCTTTATCAGTACAGCTATTCTTACGCTTTTCTCTTCGCATCACTAATGTCTTTCATAGCATTTATAATTGTTCTAATGAAAGTTAGGGAATAAAGGAGTGGAGTTTCATAGGTTTCACGATTCAACCATCGTCTCCCCAAGCCCAGGTTGGGGAGCCGGCCATGAAATGGGGAGTTTCATTGGGTAACCTTCCTCAACATCGCATCGCTCATAGACTTCATAGTGACACACTCTAAGTATTAAAAATCATGAACTTTAGTGGTGGGAAGAAAGATAAGAATGTTGAATAGCATCAAAGACTGTAACGTTTCTACGTAACTACTCGTTATTTTTAATCACTTCTAAATATCGTTTTGATTAAGTAATGTTTATATAGTATTACTGAAGTAGTTTTTATTGATGATCTCCCTAACTGATGACGGGCTCTGCTCACGAGGTTTGGGGAGTGAAAAACTGGATGGGAGGGTAGTGGCGTTTCCCTCGACTAGCCCCAATGAGTTAAGGGTGAATGTGTATGATCCCTTAAGAGGGGTGCCCGTGGTGGAATTAAAAGTAATTAGAAGTAAGGAAAAGTTACGCCACGGGTAAACACTTAAACTTACTGTTTTTCGGAAACTATTATTGACAGCATATTCCTTTTCATAATTGTAGAAATCTTTCGCTTATTTACAATGAACTTTTATTGATGAATTCCCTTGCTGATGCAGATAGATTCCTAGAACCCACATACTAAGCACTAAATCCCTTACTCGATCTTGAAAATGCAGGGGCAAAAACTGAAGTTAAAGGTAGTAACAATTCAAATTTGCCTTAGCGGTTTCATTTGAGGGATTTTAACATTCTCTATAGGTCATAAAACCAATATTCAATATATCTTATTTCCTTAGACTAGTTTAAGTAACGAGGAGAGGATATAAAAAGATTTTAAGACTTTAGTGATTTCTTGAACTCTTCTACCGCTTTCTTAATTTCTTCCATGGATGCCTCGTCCTCTAATGTTGAGATATCACCGGCTGATTGACCCATCATGACAGCTTTAATTACCCTCCTCATTACCTTACCAGACCTAGTCTTTGGCAATTTATCAACGAAGTGGACTTCTGGCGTAACAATTGCACCCATGAATTTCCTTACGTGATTCTGAATGTCTTTAGCAAGCTCTGGTGAGGGTGAATAGCCAGCCTTAAGCACGACAAATAAGTGTACAGCCTCTCCCTTTACTGGATCCGGTAAACCTATTGCAGCTGCTTCAGCTACTGCAGGATGAGCGGTTACAATAGACTCTACTTCTCCAGCCCCTATCCTATGAGCAGCAACTTTAATTGTCTCGTCAGCCCTACCCATTACCCATACATATCCGTCCTCATCAACCATAGCATAATCCCCTGGGTAATAGATGCCAGGGAACTTGCTGAAGTAAGTCTTCTTTAATCTCTCATTTCCGGGATCGTTCCACATACCTATCATCATCATCGGTGGGTACGGAGGCAACATAACTAGATATCCCCTTTCTCTCGGCTTAGTTTGCTTTCCTTCATCGTTTAACACTTCAACTTTATTGCCGGGCAATGGGAATCCTACAGCTGGGCCAGATTTCATTGGTAAATAGATTATTCCGGGCATATAACCAATATTAGGCCCTCCAGTCTCTGTCTGCCACCACTGGTGACTCATGAATACTTTCCCACCTCCTACAATCTCTAAACCCCACTTCCAAGGAGCATAATTTAACGGCTCACCGTTAGTTACGATTATCCTCAATGAAGAGAGGTCGTGTTGTTTGACATAATCTTCTCCGTACTTCATGAAAGATCTTATAGCGGTTGCTGAGGTGCCAAATGTTGTAGCCCTATATCTCTCTATTATTTCTGCCCACTTATCTGGGTAGGGATAGTCCGGGGCGTCTTCATAAATTACCACAGTCCTTCCCATGACTAGCGGTGAGTAAGTAATGTATGAGTGACCTACAATCCAACCTATATCAGATGTGTTAAATAATACGTCATTTTCTTGACTTAACCCGTAACTCCATAACAACATTAATGAAGTTCCTACTAAATACCCTCCAGTACTATGTACAATACCCTTCGGTTTCCCAGTAGTACCAGAGGTGTAAAGTATGAATAATGGTTCAGTAGCCTCAACTGGTACAGGTTCTATTGGAGAGTATTTCCCTACTTCATCAAAATAAACGTCCCTCTTCTCATTAAACGGTATTTCTGTGCCGGTCCTCTTCCAAACTAAGACTTTTTCTACCGGGTTTTTATCACCTAAAATGTTCAATGCCTCATCAACGGTCTTCTTTAGCTCTACTAATTTCCCCCTCCTATAATATGCGTCAGCAGTTACTACAACTTTTGCCCCAGCGTCTTGTATTCTGTCAGCTAATGCTTGCGCACCGAACCCCGCAAAAACTACACTATGTATTGCGCCTAACCTAGCAACGGCTAGTTTCGCTATAACCCCTTCTGGTGTTAAGGGCATGTAAATCGTTACCCTATCTCCTTTCTTTACTCCTAATTCTTTTAGTGCCCTAGCCCACTTGTTCACTTCATAATACAAGTCTTGGTAAGTGACTACTTTCTTCTCTCCCCTACCGCTCTCCCAAATTATCGCAGCCTTGTATTTCCTACTACTATTCAAATGCCTATCTACGGCGTTATAACTAGCGTTTAACTTCCCCCCAACAAACCATTTAGTTAATAAACCTTCTTCTTGTACGAAAGCTTGTTTCCAGGGTTCAAACCAGTCTATTAGCTCCTCAGCTATTTCACTCCAGAACTTGTCTGGCTCTTCTACACTTTTCTTGTATAAATACTTATAATAACGTATATTATAATCCGCCTTCTCCTCTAAATTCTTTTCATTTAACTGTTCAATCTGTTCAGTGATTTTGTCAGCCATATCTATCAGTATAAATTTTTTAAACCCACATAAAAAGCTTTTACTTTACAAACAAAGTATGCAAAACATGAATAAAACCGAACTTTTAGCATTAAGCTGGTTCTTATGGGGAGTATCGTATTACCTTTACTACCCGCTAATCTCGATTTATGCTATACAATTCATAACCACAAACGAATTACCAACTCTTTATATCTCCTACTCTGTTTTAGGGATGTTAATGCCATTCATCGGATATAAAATTTCTAAGAGGATAGGGATTGTGAAGAGCATAATTTTAGGGATGGCTTTAGGTGGGATGGGATTAATCTTAATGGGTTTGGCAGTTAATATGGAGACTTTATTAATCAGTTACTCGTTATCCTCAACTGTGTTCATCTCATTACCCAACTATTACTCTTACATGAGCAATTTAGGTAAAGGTGTTATATCCAAAGTGTGGGCTTTTTCTATTTTACCTTCATTGTTCTCTCCTTTCGTGGGCGGGGAAGTGGCTACTATCTTTTCCCTACGTTACGTATTCATAATAGCTGGCCTATTTAATATCCTAGCGTCACTACCGATAACCCGTTTAGAAGATATTAAAGTAATGGACGATAATGGTTCTCTAATAAGTAGGAAGGTGTTGATCCCTTATGTGGTAATAATACCTATTTCCCTTTCATTTCCTTATGTATTCTTAGAAGTTAAAGACGTTTATAATTTAGACTATACAGAGATAGGACTTTTAGCTACCATAGCTGAAATCTTAGGAGCTGTACTCACGTTGCTCTCATCCTATAAGAAAGGGTTTCTCCCTTTATTCCTTTTCTTGTTCTCACTTACATATTTACTTTACTTAAACCCATTATTCGCAATCTTCTTCGGTAATTGGGAAGCTATAATCCCTACTTCTTTAGAGGATAGTAATGCTAAAAGTACTAGAGATTTCGCGGTAATAAATTCCTTACAGCAATCCGCATGGCTAGTGGGTTATCTAATCTCACTTTCTCTTTCCTCACCTAAACTATCCCTCCTCTCCTCATCTATCATATCCCTATTTTTAGCACTTTCACTTAAATACTTCAGGAGAGTTTAACTTATTGTGGATATATTAGAATTAGCGATTCTAACAGTACTTTCAGAAGAGCAAGAACTTAGTTTAAGGGAGATAGGCCGATACTTAGGAGTAAACAGTAAAAAACTAGCTAAAAGGATTGTTAACCTAGAGAAGAAGGGGTATATAGTTAGAAAGGCGTATATAGGTAATGGTGATGTAATTTTCGGGATAACCGAGGAGGGGTATGAGGAGTTGTATAAGAACTATCTTGTCTTAAGGGATCTAATAAAAGAAATGGAGTTCAGCTTATGTAATAAGTTCGACTGTTAGAACCAATTGAGCAAATCAAATAACATTTCTAGAAACTTTCCCTTATTAATTTCATATACCACTTCAACATTAGGTTCTTTCTTCCATATTGAGAGATAATCTATTACTGTCATTCCTCTAGTTAAACAATCACAGTTCTCCACGTCAACATAGTGTTTTTCACTCTTCTTAATAACGTCTTTATTTAATGCAACAGCAGTAGTTATTAAATCTGGATGAGGCGTACCGCCTATTTTCTCGTTCTTCATGGAATATTCTCTGTAATGACTGTAAATCTCTACATAAAACTTACTCATTTGAGTCCCCATCCTCTTTATCTTTTCCCAAGTGTCATCATCTACTGGATAATTAACAATAACATCCCAAGGGACCATTGTGATATTAAACCCTGAATTAAATACTATTTTAGCTGCATCTGGATCTACCCAAATGTTATATTCCGCGACTGGAGTAATATTACCTCTACCCCAAACAGTACCTCCCATAACCCACACTTTCTTGATCTTATCTACAATACTCTTGTCTTTTAGATAAGCTAGAGCTAGGTTAGTTAATGGTGAAATAGCTAAGAACTCTAATTTACCAGCATATCTGTCTGCCAACTCAACAATAGCATCTACAGCCTTCTTATTCTCAGCCCTTAGTTTCTGTGGTTTTACAATCTTATCTCCTATTCCCCCTTTACCATGGACTTCCTCAACACTCCTAAAGTTTTTAACTAGGGGTCTATCACTACCAGGATAAACTTTAATGTCTTCCCTTTTTATAAACTCTAAAGCCCATAGTGCATTATTAATTTCTTGCTCGTAAGAAATATTGCCCTCAACAATAGTAACTCCTTCCACGCTCACTCCATTCCTAATTAACATGAAAAGTGACATTATATCGTCTTCTGCTGTATCACAATCAATTACGAAATGCCTCTTCATACAAAGATATTTTTACCGTCTAATAACCTTTTAAGCTTTATAAACACTTCCTTAGGCTCATTCCTCGAATAATATTTAATCCCAGCAGTTCTCAGCTGTTCTTTGTTAGCGTTATATAACATAAAGACGTTAGATTTATAAATCCAATACGCATACGCCGGTTTACTTACCTCAACCACTTTTTTAAACTCTGAAAAATTATCCCCGTTGACGATTACTTCATCCCTTTCATTATTTACCTCGACTATTGGTACTCCCTCGTCTATTGAGAACCCCTTAAGGTTCACATCCTCTGAAAAAGAGGCATGAATATTAAATGATTTACCGTCATAATCTACAAGCAATACTATAGGCTTATTCTCTATCACTTTTAATACGTCATCTTCTATAACGTTTAGCTTTTCATATGTCATAATCCTTTGGGGTTTAGGGAATAGTCTTAATTCAGCCTCACTTATTGCACCTAAAAGTCCCATAGAACCGGCAAAAATTTTCCACCTAATCCCCCCATATGGCGTTAGCATTTTTAAGGACTCTGTAAAATCACTAGGTCTACCATACTTTGTTGTTAGAGGTGAAGGGGAGTTAGTGGCGAGTAGCCCGCCAACTGTGCCATCATATAGAGTGGGTAATAATAATCCCATATCACTTGCCTCTTTTCTAATCTTTTCAACCTCAGCCCCAGCCTCAGCGACTACTCTATCTCCCTTTATTTCAAATCTATTCATCCTCTTAGTATACACGTGAAAGTCAGCCCTCTCCTTCTTTACGTGCTTTCCGTCACCTAAAACCTGAATTTTATTACCCTCTTCATAGGCATTTCTAATGATTTTATACAATTCTTCTTCTGTCTTAGGGTAAACGTCCATACTAATTTTTTACTTGTCTTTATAAAGTTTAAATAGATATTGGCTTAAGCTCGTAAATTTCAATGTAACATAACTTCTCGCAAGCGTTTTTAATCTCTTCCATTGATAGAAGTATATCATTTACTATTTCTACAACGTATTCCCCTTTGTTAATTATCAATACATAGTAAGAATTTCTCTCACCCTCCTTGAGTAAAATATCGAATAATTTGAGTAAACCTAAATAATTTGTATAAAGCTTGATTTTTAACTTTCGCTCAACTCTTACATTACTCTCAAACTCGGCCTTTATAACGAAATTTATTAAGTTGTTCCTTACCTTACTCTTTAATAAAGGCCCAATCAAGCCCCAATCGTGAATATCCATTTTTAGCCTGCTAGAGTACTCATCCAACTGAATAATCTTAATATCGAGTTTTATACCCCCTAACTTATTGCTTATAACTATAACAGCATTTTCATCCTCGATCTTCTTCTTCAGAACTCCTTGCATCCTTATACCAAATATAGTAAAACTAACCTTATCAACATCCACTTCAAAGCCCAAATTCTCAAGAAACTCGCCTTTAACAATCGGTATAAGTACCTCTTCTGGTCTACGTAATAACGTAATCTCCACAAATAATCTCTCTCTTTTATTAATAAAAATATTATTTACCCTAAAGCATTAGTTTGTAACATGCCTAAAGTAGCTGTTATAATGGGTAGTAAAAGCGATTGGGAATATATGAAAGAAGCTGTTGAATTATTAAAAAGCTTTGGAGTAGAAGTTGAAGCAAGAGTAGTTTCAGCCCATAGAACACCGGAATTTATGATGGAATACGCGAAGACGGCAAGCGAAAGGGGGATAGAAGTAATAATAGCTGGTGCTGGAGGGGCTGCACATTTACCTGGAATGACAGCATCTTTAACTCATTTACCGGTTATTGGAGTACCGATACCCTCCAAAAATTTAAACGGACTTGATTCACTCCTCTCAATAGTCCAAATGCCTTACGGGGTACCAGTAGCTACTGTAGCAATAGGTGGGGCAAAAAATGCCGCACTTCTGGCATTAAGGATTTTAGGAATTAAATATCCCGAAATAAGTGAAAAAGTAAAGAAGTTTATGGAGGAGATGAAGAATGAAGTCCTTAATACAAAACTCGATTAAAATAGGAATTCTGGGAGGAGGCCAATTAGGCTGGATGATGATATTAGAAGGAAGAAAGTACCCCTTTACATTTTACGTATTAGACGATCTAAATACCCCTGCTTGTAGAATTGCAGACAAATGTTTCACTCCATCACAATACAAGGAGTTTGTAGATAGTTCAGATATAGTAACTTTCGAATTCGAACACGTCAGCGAGGAAGCGTTAAGTTACGCTGAAGAAAGCGGGAAACTACTCCCGAAATTAAATTCGGTTGAACTTAAGAGAGAGAGATGGAAGGAAAAAGTATATTATAAGGACCACGGCTTACCGACTCCAAGGTTTCTCGTAGCAAATGACGGTGAAGAGGCATTAAAGATACTAAAGGATGAGTTTAACAACGTAGGAGTCATAAAGCAGAGTAGGGGTGGATATGATGGAAAAGGACAATACTTCATTAAGGGTGATGTGGAGAAGTACTCGTTTATTAAGAACATGAAGTGTAAGTTCGTCGTAGAAGAGTACGTTGACTTCGATTATGAAGCCTCAATTATTGCAGTAAGGGATAAAAACGGTAACTTTAAGGCTTACCCACCTACTTTCAATTACAACGAGAAAGGAATATTAGTTTATAATTATGGCCCTTTAAATGACCCAAGGTTTGCGGAAATAGCTAATAAGTTAATGGATTCCCTAGAGTATGTAGGTACTATGGGGATTGAGTTCTTTGTAAGGGACGGTGAAATATTAATAAATGAATTTGCCCCCAGGGTTCATAATACTGGCCATTACACTTTAGATGCAGCATTTGTTTCACAATTTGAACAACACTTAAGGGCTATAACCGGTATAGAACTAGGGACTACGCAACTTCTCTCATACGGAGGGATGGTAAACATTTTGGGTACAGATCAAGTGCCTTTTGAAGTACTTAAATACGGTAAAGTTTACTGGTATGGAAAAGGAGAAGTAAGGAAGAGGAGGAAGATGGGCCACGTAAACGTTGTAGGAGAAAACTTAGAAGAGGTTAAGCAAAAAGTTGATATTATAATGAGACTATTATATCCACAAGGCCTGGATTTATGAGAATTAAATTTAAGATTTGGATTGAGACTGATAACGGGACTCCAATATTGGGCAAAGGTGGAGTCAAATTACTGAGAAGTGTAAGCGAAACGGGCTCTATTTCTGAGGCTTCTAAGAAGATGGGAGTATCTTATAAATTCGCATGGGAGTATTTAAAAAAGATAAATGATTTATTAGGAGGAATTGAGATGAAGAAAGGCGGAAAGGGAGCTGGAGGAACGATGTTATCGGATAAAGTCCTAAAGGTTTTAGAAATATATGAGGAGGCAGAAAGAGAAATACAAAGCATGTTAGAAAAATATGAAAAGAAATTGAATGAAATTTTAGAAAATAATCAATAATACAGATATAAGTGTATGACGAGAATAATTTCTTTTTACGTGAACAAACCATCTCCTTCTTCCTCTTCATATTTAGACACTAATTTATGTTGTTAAGAATATTTAGTTAATCTTTAAATAAATGAATAATTTGATATATAAATATATATAGATAAATGTAGGTTTATCAAAACATTTAAATGTTTAAAAACAAATAATCTACAGCAGTTATGGGACTTTAACGTAACTTAAAGATTTTCATTAGCCCCGGCGGTCCGCCTAAATAACGTTCAACGAACCTGAGGAACGCCTCCACGCTCCTCAGGTTAAGCTCACTCACCAGTTCCCTAACCACGTTGGTCATGATTGTGAAGATCGTGAGGTAGCCCTTAAGCCTCTCCCTCCTCCAGAAAGAGGAGTCCTC
>JAPYVG010000105.1 GCA_028277025.1 Sulfolobaceae archaeon | reverse complement strand
CCAAAAGTAGTACCGCCACCATCAAGCTCCAGCTCATAGTAAACCCTTATTCCACCCTCAACAACGTAGTAACGAACAACCATCACTCTTTCAGTAAAACAGTAAAACACGAAACTTTACAAATATTACACTACCTCACCCAAAGGTAAATAAATTTCCTAAGGTACTAAGCAAGGACTACAAATGCAATATAAAGGGTAATAAGGATCTCGGAATCATGCACTGCATTAGGACATGAACTGATGCGTTCATTATATTTCTGGATGCTTTGGTACTCCATGATTTACCCTGCCTAGTCTCTTGATTCATAGGACCAAAACGGTTGCCTAAAATTGAAAAACACCCAAAACCCAAACCACGCAAGCCAAACCCCCCTAGGGTATAAACACCAACACCGAAGCAACAGCACAAATAGGATTACTAGGACTAGAAACGTTGATGTTGGTTTTAACCTGATGGGTGGTATATGATGGGGGATCAAACGACTCACGAATCGTTCAGCGTTTGCCTCAATCATTATCGACAAATGTAAGTGCGTGTATATGTTGTGCGAAAACGACGTGAGGCACGTGGACACAACCTCATGAAAACACGAACGAGTCCCACGAGATACAACAACACAACAGGTATGGGGCTCTAGTAGAGAGGGTTTATAATCGAGAGTGCTGGTTAGTTAAGAGCGAGAAAATTTTTCATAAGTTATGATTTTCTCGCGTAAAGTCCTGCAATCTCTACTCGTTTTTGCGTGCTAATAATTATTTTTAATCTAGTTTTACAAAAATAATTCAATGAAAACTTTGTTGTCTTGTGCATATAGCTAATAATTTAGTAGGATAGTATAATTGTAAATATTAGCGTAAACATAATTATATTGTAGGGAGAAATTTTTCTTTTCAACAATTAATTTTTATTGTGTGATATTTATCTTTCCTGGTTTTATTACTTATGAAGTAATATCGTCTAATATCTGCTAATAATTATACTAGTAGAAACTTCACTAACTAGCTCACTTATTATTTCGCAATAAAATAAAGAATCTTAGTTATCCCCTTTAAACTAGAGGGGATAAAGCCTTCAACTATTTTTACTTCCTCACTACTTATTATTCCTAACAATTTAAAACCCAAAAGAACTACTATAAATACTACTTCCCAATTTGTCAAAGCTAAAAAAGATAAACCTATTAACGCAAGACTTGCAATTTCCCTCCTTTCCAGTTTGAATACACCTTGGAAATGAGAAAAGAGTAAGTAGAGGAGTGAAGTAATAATCACGTTAAAAGCTTGAGCAATCGCAGCTCCGTAGATACCTATCCTAGGAATAAGGTAGTAAGACACTCCTACAACCTCTGCTGCGCTAATAATGCCTATAATTATGAAAGGTCTATAATCCTTTTTTACGGCTACTATAAAAGTCCATAAGAGTGCTAACGGCATCGTTGAAGTTATGGACAGAATTAACAACTGCATTGAAGGAATTCCTAGAACGTATTGAGGGAAAAACTTCAAAATGAAAAGAGGTGAAATAGCGTAACCTAAAATAGCCATGGGTAGGGAAACTAGAGTCACAATTCTAAAGCTAATCGAGGAAATCTCTTTCATGTCTTTCCCTTTAGCGTAATAGTACGTTGAGGAAGGGAGAAGAGAAGAAGAGAAAGACGAGATAAGCATTGATGGAACAACTGCGGCTAAGGCTACTAGTTGATAAATACCCAGGTAATAGGAGCCTAGAAGGAAAGCAGTAACTACTCTGTCCCCTTGCTGAGAAATGAATGTCACGACGCCGATCAAGTATATAGGAAAACCTACCTTTGCAATTTCCTTAAACGTAGCCTTGTCAAAAGAAAACTTGAATGGGAGATAAATTTGATAGTATACGGCTTTCGTTACGGCCCCTAAAGTCCAAATCAAAATTAGGAGCTCTACACTATGGTAGAAAATTGCTATTATTGAAAAACCCCACCTGGAAACAGTGAAAACTGCATTACCTACATTAACTTCAGTGAACCTACCTAAGCCCGTTAACAATTGTCCTTGATAGTTTGTGAAAAGATAGAGCACGAAATAAGGTATAGACATCCATAAATATGACGGAAAGAACAAGAGGAAAAGGAGGAGAGGAGATACTAGAAGAGAATAAGAAAGGGATGTGTAGGCGAGCTTATCATAACCTTGAGAGGAAGCGTAAGAATGCGAAACTTCTCTGGTAACTAACTGGTATGGAAGGATAGAGAAAAATGTTCCAGTAATGGTCTCCATAAGTTGAATTATTGCAACTTTTCCTACAAAGGATGGAGTAGCGAAGTGTCCCGCTACAAGGAAGAACACTAGTGCAAGAACTGAGTTAAATAACGTCGTGGAAAGGAATTTCAGTGCCCCACTTAATGGATTCATATAAGTGTAGATACTGTGGAGATTTTTAAAGATTTAGGTATTTTTTAAATATCCATATTTCAGCTCCTTATTTTATAAGCGGAACAATAATGAATACTATTCCCTTCACGCATAAACATAACCTAGTATCATTCCGTTCTTCATGCGTTTAGGTATTGTATGTCTTGTCCTAAATCCCCGAATTTTTTAACCTCTTTATTAACTCCTTATATCCGTAATGATACTTGATCATAATTTTACTAAATCTTCTCATTACATTGATATCTGCTGTTCTAAGCAAATCATATTCACAACCTTCGCAATCGACTTTAAGTATTGAATCTTCTTCTACCTCAAGGTTCTCTACTATTGTATTTAAGCTATAAACTGGGACTTCAATTCCGTCCCTTTGTCTTTTAATATGTCCCTGCATTAGTATCTAATTCTTGATTTACCTTTACCTTACCGTCGTAACCGCAGCCCGCATTAACCAGAATTATCTTGTCTCGTAAGCCATTCTCTTCTATGTTCTTCTTAGCAATAAGAAAAATCTTGGAAATGGTTTAAATCCTATAACTTTCTTAGCTCCATTCAATGCGAAATATACGGGGGTGTCACCAATACTAGCTCCTATGTCAACTATTGATTTTCCGTTAACATCTAAAAATATTTATTTGTGCAATGCAAAAGGAGTAGCAGGGTCACCGTATTTTCAACCATAAAATTTAACTACTGAGTTCATGTAAGAAAACCTTATTTAATCATCATTAATCTTAAGGTCTTTTAATTTAAGGTAATAAACGGTGTAAGAATCTGCAATGGTTGAATTATCCAAAATAACTATTTTGCCATTCTTTAACTCAGCTTTAATAGGGAATTTATTAGATATTCTACTCTTAATCACCTCGTAATAATTTTTATATGTCTAATAATAATTATAAGAAGAGTAAAAATAATTTTTAATATTAAGTGTTTGTGATAAATAATTCAGATAAGATATTAATATCTCACTTTTGGAAACCATGTTTATTACTGTATACTTTACCTTTAGTTAGGATTAGAAAATCTTATAATAGTATTTAGGCCTAGTAGTTTTTATGAATTCACCTAATACTCGTCAATTTGAATGGGATAGAAGATTCTATTTGCACATAATGTAAGATCTAAAACGATGTCAAAACTATAAATATAGGATGAATAAGATTCAAGATATATTTGAATATATTACATATAATGCAAGGTATTCTAGATTTACTGACATAACTAAAGCTTTTTTAGGTCTAGCTAAGATCAGTCTAGAAGTTTAAACTGGTTTAAGTGTTCCTTTTATCGACCTAAATAAGGTTTATAGATTAAGAATGAAAAATGGATACACCATTGATTTGCCATTAACATCCCTAATAGATTTAATGGAGCTAATAAAATCTAGGAAAAGAAAAATAAAAAATAGAATGACTACATGCTCGTTGACGAGAAGGATAAGATACCTAATAAGATATATAAAAACTAAATTATACACCTATCTAAAATGATTTAGATATATTGACATGTGTATTGTTTGGGAGTATAAGGACGACACAATGCATGTTAAATTCAGTGAGATTAACTAAACAGGAATAGAAATTTTCTCAGATAAAATATATAATATCGATAAAGTGAGTGGCGATGTATCTGACATTGGGGTCATATCAGTGCTAGTGCTATATGTTTTACAAAAAATATTTTAGTTTAATATTTTATATGAATTAAAGAAAACGCTTTTGATGTAACGCAAGGTTTTATAAAAACCATGCACTAAAATTTTTATTAAGAAAGACACACATAAGATAAGATCTTCTAGATTTTTTAAAATTCAGAAGAAAATGGAAGTAAGATATCTAAACAAGATTACTAGATTGTAGATAGTAAAAATTTAATAATATATTGTTGTAGTTATAATAAATGAATCCCATCTGTGTTTATGGCACGGTATTTAATAGTGTTAACACTGTAAAAAAATCAATATCTAGCGTGTTTAATTCATATTATGATATAATTGTTGTTGACAATTATTCATCTGATGGTACTTGGGAGAAGTTACAAGAATTAAAAAAAGAATATAATCTGCTCCTCTTTAGGCTTAGATCTAGTAGAGGTAAAGGTAGGGCTTATGCGCTTAAGCATTGTCCAGACAATTCACTAACAGTTTTCTTTGACCTAGACTCTAACTATAATGAAAACTTTCACAAAATTCTAAGAACTGAAATAAATGGTATTGATGTTGGAACTTTAATAATTAGAAAAGAAGACATTATAAGAAAAGGTAATTGGAGAGATTTAAACGCGGGTGAAGATTATGAATTAAAATTTAGAGTAGGCTTTAAATATAAATTACCAGTGATCGTTTACCTAGACCAAAAAGTCGAAGGTCTAAGGGAAGCTAGATATGTGAAAAACAGAACAGCACTGCTATTCAGACTCTTTAAAAAATATATTGATTCTACTAGAGCTTTAAACTATTCACTAAAGGATCTCCTAGCACTATATAAAGGCAAATATAAACTTCTCTCAGTACTCTTATATCCAATTCCCTTATTGTTGGGTAAATATTCTTACGAAAAAGGAGTAAATAATTGGGTTCTATACAGCTATAGAGCAACCTATTCCCTAACTAATCCTAAGGATTTAGGGCTTCAAATCTCAGACGATTATATATCAATTGAATATCCGATTCCTTTTATGATTTTTAAGAATAGAAAATATTTTATTTCACTCGATATATTTGAAAAAATATTGGAGGAAAGATTAGGTGAGATGAAGAAATACTCTCATAGAGATTACATAATTTATGCGAAAAATGAGAATGCTTTTAAACACACATTAGAGGCGTATTATATTTAATTTTCTCAAAAGTAAAAGTATTACGGCAAACGCGTTAACTAAGAATACCAACACGGATATAGATGTAGTTATGTTAACAAGTTTCTCAAGACTCACCACGGGTAAGTTATCAGTTATGTAAACCTCGGCTGTGCCAAAATAATACTGATATTTAGCTACCAATTTACCATCTACTGTGACTTCATGTATAAA
>JAPYVG010000104.1 GCA_028277025.1 Sulfolobaceae archaeon | reverse complement strand
CTTTAGGAATATGTTTCAAAATAGTCAACATTTCTGTTATATCTATTACTTTACTATCTTGATCGAGCAAAAGAAGCCAGTCTTCATGTAGACTTAAGGCCATTTTCATAGCATAATTATACGCTTTGCCTAACCCGTAATTTTTTTCGAACCTTACAAAATAATCTACTATTCTAGATAAGTCAAAGATTTCTTTAGATGAATTATCTATAACCAAAATCTTAATACCATGTTTTTTTAATGGCTCGATTAAATCAGATATAAGAGATTTCAATTCAGGATTATAAGTCACAATAACCCCCAACATAATAGTACCTCTTTAATTAGAATTTAATTTAATAATCTCATTAAATTTTCTTTCTAGTCTGTAAATTATTTCATTCTTATTATATTTCATTGCTAATTCACGTGAATTTTTAGATAGTTCCTCATAATCTCTTGTTTTCCAAGATTCATAAAGTTTCAGCAGGCTCTTTATATAACATTCAATACCTGAGCACATCATCACTGCATCATTGTAATTATACAGTTCTCTAAATATCGGTAATGTAGACAGGATTGCTGGAAGCCCGCAACTTAATCCTTCTAGAACCGATATAGGAAAACTATCTGCTCTTGACGGTAAAAAGATTACATGCGACCTACACAAAGTGTTGACATAATCTTCCGCGTTTAACATCCCCACGTATTCTACGTTAGGTGGAAGTTGCACTTTAGGTTTTTCTACACCCGTTACAATAAACTTAATACCATTATTCCTAACCAGGTTTTTAGCTACTTCAACCAAAATATCAACCCCTTTATCATATGTAACTACACCAGGTGAAAAAACCACAAAAGAATCGTGTCGTTTCTCTCTTGGGTAGAACTTCTGGGTATCTACAAAGTTAGGTATGATGAATACGTTTTTGAAACCTTTCCTTTTTAGTCGCTCTGCGTAATAATTAGTCAATGCATGATGATAATATTTATCCCCTTTAACAAGGCTGTTTATTATTCCGTAATATATGCGTTGTCCTAGGTTACGGTTTATTATGGCATGATGACCGAATACAACTAGGGTTTTAATTCTCGATATAGCAAAATGAGTACCAGCCCAAGGAAAAAAAGCGTAAACTAAGTCAGAATCATTTATAGCCTCATCTAATTCTTTGTAACTTACCAAGCTTAAACCTAGAAAATGTTTATATTTAACATTAACATATTCAAATGGATAGTTTTCATTGCTCCTCTTACAACAATCAGTAGTAATAACTTTAACATGATAACCCTTATCATGTAAGTACATTGCGACCTCTTTTATCCAATTCTCCCCTCCTCTACCATAGCTTAGATGAGGAATATTAAAAAAGGATATAGATACCATATATGAATTAAGCTTAAACAAGTAAAAAGCTTATTTTGTGTTTAAGCTTTTTTAACGTTATGGAAGACCTAGACTCACTTTACACATCAGAAAATTTAGATGATATCAAACGCTTTTACCAAATGTTTAAAAATCGAGAAGAATTAGTCACGTGGATGAAAAACAGACCATCTGCTAAAATAGAGACCGTAGTTATAAAGGGAGAAAGTGAAAAGGTCGCAGCTGTTATACCTACAGCCAACCCACACGAAGAGAGAGTGAAAAACCTTATCAAGAGTTTGCACAGATACTTGATTATATTGAGTGTTAGTAGTGGGAAATATTTCAATTTCGCTAGGAGTGTAAACGAAGGTGTAATGCGGGCTCTAGAACTAGACGCTAAATGGATAATAATAAGCAATGATGACGTTGTTATAAAATCTAAATTTTCATTAGGAAAATTGCCAGACGATGTTTACTCCATATTCATCTACGGAAAAGGTGAACCTAATGTTGTATGTAAATTCAACTTTCTAATTCATTTTTTAGAAGTAATGGATAGACAAAAGTACAGTGTTTTCAGAAAGTTTAGAATTAATTATTTTACAACTCTTAAATCTCCTCTCTCATCAGCTATTTGCAGAAAGATGTATGAGGTTAAAAATATAAAATTTGTAGGGCCTTTCTTCATAGTAAATTCTTGCTTCGTTAAAAACAACGGCAACAAACTTTTTGACCCAGTATATATAAACGGAGTTGAAGATTTCGATTTTCTCACTACGGTTCTAAAAAAAGGTAAAATTATCACTATTAAAGCCGACGTAGAACACTTGGGGGGTGCTTCGTTACGAAACACTTCCGCTAGGGTGTGGAGAAACTATGCTAACTACGCTTACTTCAATTACAAAATCGAGAATAATGAGCTCGTAGTGCCTAAGTTAAAACTAGACGGATCGAAAGTGCTAGAAGAAACTTAATAATCTCTTATATGCAAAATATTTTAAATGTAAGACTAAGATAAGAGTTGAATCTAGAATTATATATAGTTACAGTCTACGAGTAGCCAAAAGTTTTGCAATGATTAAGGGCCTATTTGAGAGACACTTACGTGGACTTGGAAATCCCCACACTCTTATTTCATCGGCATTTTTAAAAAAATTCTTGAATCCTAGGGGAATGATGATAAGTAGCGTTAGCCAAAAGGTACTTACTGTAAGCCCGTTGCAAACACCTAAACCTAAAGGTTAGCTGCGTAACGTGATATGAGCCGTATGAAGGACTAAATATATCCTGCCTAATTATCGGTTATCCGCCCAATCCATAATACACTTATTAAGGTAGCAAATATAATTATAGTTTAACGAGAATAATTGTGTTATAGACAAACCCTATATCTCGATCAAAAGTAATAGACGGCCTAGTGGTATCAATAGCTGTACATTCATTAATACAAGAAATAAATAACAAATAAAAAATTCTTAATAGTAATATATGAGCAACTATGATATTAGCATAATAATTACAGCGCACATAAGAGATAAATATTTAGATAAGGCGTTTGAGAGTGTATTAGCTCAGGATTTTGATAAAAAACGAACTGAACTCATAATAGTTTATAAGTTTGACCATGATAGTGATAAACTAAAGACAATAAAAGAAAAAGCAAATATTTTTGGTAATTTCATAGATTATCAGACTTCAAGTGATCCACTATCGTTCAAGATTAGAGAAGGCGTGGAAATTAGTAAAGGAAACATATTATGTTTCCTAGAAGATGATGATCTATTTGAGCCGAATAAATTGAAAATTGTATATAAGACATTTATGGAAACAGATAATCTTGGTTATTTTCATAACGACCATTATATAATAAACGAAGAGGGTCAAGTGACTTATAAGTCACTGATAAACAGGAAAAAATCTACTCTTATAGACGGCATTAATTCTGAGAATTTCAGAGAACAATTCTTAAAAATTTATCAAAGTGGGTCTCCTCAATTTAATTTAAGTTCAATATGCATGAAAAGAGACCTAGTATTAAAAGATTGGCTATCGAGATTTACGGGGAGAAGAGCAACAGATGTATTACTTTTTCTCATGGCCGTTAACTCCTCAGCTAGAATATTCTTATCTCATAATAGACTTACGTTTTACAGAGTTCATTCGAGCCAAATATCTCTAAATCAGTCTCATTCTTCTAGATATAAAAGGATGATGGAAAATTACAAATTAAATGAAGAATTACTGGCTGAATTTGAGCAGATAAAAAAACTACCTTTATCAAGTGTATCCAGAGAAATATTAGATCTATATTTCTATCTGCCGGCCAAGATAGTTAGATACGGCTTAAGTGACAAATCAAGGAATGTAACTATCAAAGACACCGTTAACTATTTAGTTAAACTAAAAGAATATGTTGATTTTAGTACTTCTGTAAAGGCAACCTTATTCGTCTTATGGTTACATTATTCACGTTCTATTTATGTCCGTTTAGCGTCTCTAGTGGTAAGGTGAATAATTAAACTAGAAATCACAGTAAGTTAGGGGAATTTATATAAGTTTATGCCATTTTAGTCGCCCTTAAGTAATATAATTCATAACGTAACAAAAAAACTTATAATTTTCTATATACCCACTCACACAAACAGAATTTTTGATTTAGCAACTATACCATAAATGTGCCCTAAGTGTGACCACAATATTACAAACCTGCTTAATGACTTTTTCAGAGCACGGAGAATTAACAATAAATTTAAGATACTTAATAACCGTAGGAAAGCTTTAAAGGTACTAACAAAATAGCGTAGGTTCTATACATATACATTTTTAAGTCTTAAAAAATTATTCTGAATATGTAGCTTAATTGTTGTTTCTAATTTGATCGTAATTGATAGCTATACTCTTAAAGATGTTTAATCTACATTGAGTTTGAAATAGCTCTAACTTATCTATATCTAAGTTACCTAATAGGGCGTGCGTAACCACCCTTAGGATACGTCTTAATCCCTTATAATAACCTAACGAATCACATAAAACAACTATGTTGCTTATAATCATTTTCAAATCCATTTCCATTTTTCCCGGTCCACAAATATATATTATCACGTAGCATTAGATAATATCTTAAAAAGGAATAATTCCGATATCTTTTTCTTTATCTCCTTAATGGAGTCTTAGGATGTATGGTGTCAAGAATGGATATGTTTACCAAGTCTACAATCTCGATAAATATATTTCTTATTATTAGATAGTGAGTTGCTGCAATCACTGTTCTATTACATAATTTTGCTCCCAGCAAAGTTGTAAGAGAAGCTAAAGAGCTAAAAGAAAAGGGAGGTCCACTGCCAATAATATTAAGTGTGAATATAGACAACGCTCTAATAGACAAGGAAATTCCAATCTCTAACTTTTACACAGCTAGGGGGGTAGTCAATAGCGGTATGATATTAAACGTAGATTATGCGTTAAGACAACCTTTCTTGGAGAGCTTATTTCTTGATAGGTTAGATTTTGAATACACTTATAGGGCTGAAAAATTTGGATATTTACCTCTAGTTTATAGGGAGAGAATGATCTTACATAAGCCCGGGGAAAGGTCAAAATATTATTCGAGGCTATGCGGGAAATTACTGGTAGCTCTAATGCTCATGTTACATAGGAATGATAAAGATCGTGAAAACTACAAACAGTATGGGTATTACTCCAATTTCCTAAGATATTATCTCATGTTACGTAATGATGTATACTTATGGGTAAGGGGAAAGATATATCCTAGTTTTTGGAAAATGATTATAGGAGACATATTTCTCATGTGTGAAGTTCTTGGGTATAGAAAGAGCGCTAAATGGATTTTTAGGGCTATTAAGTATGGCTTACTAGGAGATTTAGAAAAAGATAACCAAAAACTCTTCGAAGTATGATATTATCTATCATTTTACATTTGATCAAAACTCTGTTTAGATCTACTGTATATTTTACAGCTTTCGTTTCTCATGATAGGCATTAAACTTTTTAGATACTATAGTAAGAAACAATGAAAATAATGAAACCTAATATCGTTTTGATAGTAACAGATACTCTGAGAAAGGATTACTCGTCAAAACTCGATAAACTTCTCGAAATTGGCTTTAATAAAATTGATAATGCCTTTACGCC
>JAPYVG010000021.1 GCA_028277025.1 Sulfolobaceae archaeon | reverse complement strand
AAAATATTATTTATTAGCTACAATAGCCCGAAATATATGATATTTTGTTGTAAATTAATTGAGTTAAATTCAATTTATTCTAAGTTTTAGTTTATCTTGCAATAAACGAGATTCCCATACTGACGTCTAGGTCACTTATAATACCTTTACTTAATAACTCTCGTATAAAGAGCCATGGGGTTAAGCTTCGCTTTAACGCCCTAACTACTATTTTTTTCTTAACATTCAGCCTTAATGCAACTCTCCAGGCCCAATAATTCCCTTTAATCAACAACGTCTCTGGAGGTTGTACTTTAAACCCGAGTTTATAAATTACCTCCCACAGCCTACTGTTAGTACGTGCAAGCCTTTCAAGGTAATGTGCACGCTCTCTTAAATCCTCATAGAGTAAATCCTTAATTTCCAAAGCTATAAACCATGTCTCACTGTTTTCTGAAAGCTTTTGTAAAAGTGTGGACTTATTTTCCAAAAGGAACTCTTTGCTTAACTTCCCCTCCTTATATAATCTTACGGCTTCGCTCCACGCCTTTACCACATTACCTATATACATCTCCTTCCTTAACTCATCACTCACGCCTTACCCCCTAAAAATTCGTTTAATATCTCTTCTGGTAAGGGGTCTCTCCCTTTCTCCCTCCTAAACCTCTCTACAACCTTGTCTATCAACTCCTTAACCTTCTTCCCCGCTATACAAAAGTCCGGAACTTTAAAGTCTGGTATTCCATCCTTATAGTCTTTAATTACGTCCATTTGTTCGTCCTCGGTAGCGAAGGGATAGGAAAGGCACGCATAAGGTTTAAAGGAATTTATTGTACACATCCAACCCTTTTGATAAGGACAAGGCCTCCTCAGAATATAAAGGCCGTCGAACCTTTCAACCCTCACTGTCCTAAGCCTAGCTGAAAGTTCCTTATAATCGAAATCATAAACGGGAATTGGATTACCGCTTTTACAACACTTTCCTCCACAAGTTTCACACTCCTTACCTAAATCTATCACGTTGTTCATAATATATTGGTAAACTATAGCATACATAGCGTATTTGGCGATTGGTTGGTCGTTGTACTGCTTTAGGAAATTGAAGAGGGAGTTTAGGCTCTCTAAGTCTCCTTTTAAAGCCTTTTTTGTTAACATGTGAATTTGTTCAGCATCCATATGTGGGGATTTGATTGTTGATTTATATTCTTTTTGACTAAAAGGGACTACGCAATAAACCCGATAACAATGAACTTTCTCTTATCCATCCGACTCCCTCCCTAAATTCACCTAGCAAATAGTTCGATTTCAAACTTATAAAGAGCCAACTGAAATGTGCAAGTAAATTTTAAACTCCTTCATTCCCTAGCTAAAACACTTTTCTTCTCCTCCTTCGATCTTGATTAAAACTTCACAGTCTTTATAACCGAACCACAAATAAGCCCTCCCTTTTTCTGTCTCAACAATTGTCGCTGGCTCTTCAGATTTATCCTTAACCCACCATGCGTATCTACCGTCTAGGCTATCTAAATGTGAAAGGAATCTGATAATTTTTAATTTTTCAAACTCCTCCATAGCGATAAGAAATCTTTTAGTCCACATCTTTAAAAGAGATAAATAGTAAAGTCTCTCCTTTTCATCCCCCAACCCCATATACTTATAATAATACATTTCTGGGAATACTAACGCGTCCAACACGCTATTATCATCTAGAAAATAAATTTTAATGTTATATTTTTGGAGGAACTTTCTGAAATTATCTAGTTTATTTAATTCTTCTTTGGCCTCTTCAGCTTCTTTATAATTAAATTTATATTTCCTTAATTCAGAAATACAGTCCTCTAATTGTATACAATTAGAGTCTACACACTTCTGTACTAGGAGCTGTAAGTTTTTAGTGTACTCAAAGATAAAATACAGCCCTTTCTGTTTATCGCATAAGCGTAATAACTCTCCTTCAACACAATAAAAGTATTTCACTAGAAGATTTACTCTTTAAAGTGTTATATTTCTAATTATCCTTAAATGGCGTTCATGGACAGTAGTTGATAAGTTTTTAACACCTTTAACGTCTACTTCATTTCATGGAAACCGAACACATGAAGATACCACGCCGATCTCAATATATTATATCCGCTACCAATACCTTCGCATCATTGTATAGGATCAAGGAAGTCCATGTGTTTTGCTTTTCAACCATTTCAATTAGTCCTAGTTTGATTGTTAGTAGTTTTATTGCCTCCTCACCTCAGCATCCTCCTACATGCTTCATTATAATTCCCTCTTTCCGTTAACTTGTCAGCAATTGTTAATAATACATCAGAGGCTGTTACTAAAGTCATAATTTTTACCTTGTCAGAGAAATAAGTAGTTTAGTAAAAAGTTAGGCATTGAGAGTTAGTAGCTCTCAACGTAATCTTTATTAAATTCCCTTTTTGAAGGAGTATTAGGGACACCCAATGAGCAGGTCACGCTCAGGGAACCACGAGGGTGTTCCGCTTATTTTTGACGTCTGTGTGTCGGGTTTTTACATGTGGTGTAGAAATAGGGTAAAGTCTTTAGGTTATATACCAATACTCGCACCTTATAAGTATGATGACCAAATAATTACTTTTGCGAAAATGGTCAACGGAATAGTGGTAACTACAGATAAGGACTTTATTAAATTTGAAAAGAGTATTATATTAAGACACGACAAGTACGAGAAAATGTATACTCAAATGGTTAAACGGCTCCATGAGATAAAGGTTGAGGAGGACAAGTGGTATAATGGGGTCCTAAAGAGGTTTTATCTCTTTAGTGACGTTAAACTTGATGGGTAGCTAAACATTAGAAATACCCTAACCTTCACTCAGTCTCTGCAACACAGCAATCTATAGTGCGTTCTCGTCGTCCCGTTCTTTACCTATTATCTTAACGCATCACGTCTGAGATTATAAATCTTCAAACGCGTTCTTGCATTACTTATTCCCGTTTATGTCTAATCCCTTAAACATTTATTCCCCGGTGCGAATAGTGTTTTATGAAAGTGTTATTTATAGTAGGGGACGAATTCGAAGATATTGAACTCTTGTACCCCTTTTATAGGGTTATAGAGGAGGGTTTCGAACCGATAATCGCTGGAAAGGAGAAGGGGAGTAAGATTGTCGGTAAGCATGGGTATTCAGTAATTGCTGATATTTCGTTTAAAGAGGTAAACCCAGAGGACTATTTAGCTTTAGTTATACCCGGAGGAAGAGGGCCTGAGAGAATAAGGACTTTACCAGAAGTTAAAGAACTAACTAGGAAGTTCTTCGAACTGAAGAAACCGGTTGCTGCAATTTGCCACGGTCCTCAAGTTTTAATCTCAGCGGGCGTAATTAAAGGTAGGAAAGTGACTTCTTATTATTCTATAAAAGACGATGTAATAGTTGCGGGAGGTGAATACATTGACGCTCCAGTAGTCGAGGATGATAACTTAATCTCCTCAAGGCATCCAGGTGACTTGCCGTATTTTGCTTCATCACTTATTAAGGCACTAAAAAAGATTTCTAAAAGATAAATTTATTGGTTATTTAGATATAATGGATCTCACATGAACAAACTATCATCACTACCTTATTTCGAGAAGTGGTTCATCTTAGGGGTTTTAATGGGTGTTATCGCTTCAATAGCGGCTACCACATTTTACCTCCTTCTTCACTTCTTCGAGTATGTTTTCCTATTTCAATTAGTTAAAATTTCTTACCCGAGACCTATAGGTGAGGGTGGAAACCCATTGACTTTCACATTCTCGCCGGGAAATTACTACTTAATCCCTCTTTCAATGGCATTAGGAGGATTGCTTTCTGGCCTAATTGTTTACACTTTCGCTCCAGAGGCTGAAGGCCACGGGACTGATGCTGCAATTAGGGCTTACCACTACTTGCATGGGAAAATAAGGTGGGTTGTTGTACCGGTAAAGATAATCGCCTCTTCGATAACAATAGGCTCCGGTGGTAGTGCTGGTAGGGAAGGTCCTACAGCACAGTTTTCCGCCGGTGTGGGTTCTGTTGTTGCGGATCTGCTCAGATTGTCGCCGGAGGATAGGAGAAAAATGGTTGCCGTAGGTATAGGGGCTGGAATTGGTACAATATTCAAGTCACCAGTAGGCGGTGCATTATTAGCTGCGGAAATACTTTATAGAAGGGATTTAGAGCCAGAAGTAATTTATCCCGCGTTAGTGGCCTCCGCAATAGGGTATTCCATTTTTGGTTTTATTTTCGGGTTCACCCCAGTATTTGGCTATTACACTGAAACTTTTAACCCGTTGCGTTTACCTTTTTACGCTGTTCTGGGGTTAATTTCAGGCTTAATGGCGATAGTTTATGTTAAAGTTTTTTACGGTGTTCATGGGCTCTTCAAAAGACTTCCCATTAATAATTACTTTAAACCCATAATAGGAGCTTTAGCTGCCAGCGGGGTTGCATTAATTGCCCCAGAGATTATGGGGACTGGTTACGGTTGGATTGACTTAGCTGAATATGAGAGGTTTGGCGTGTTCTATTCACCCGTACTGCCCGTGATAGCTCTTCTCCTCCTTCTACCAATACTTAAAATTCTTGCAACTGCTTTTAGCATAGGAAGTGGTGGGAGCGGTGGTGTCTTTGCCCCAGGCTTATTTATAGGAGCTTTTTTAGGCGCCGATGTCGGATTGCTATTTCATTACTTCTTTCCAACTCTAGTGCCCACAGTTGCACCATTCGTAATAGTAGGGATGGCTGCATTTTTCGGTGCTGCCGGTAAAGTTCCATTATCAGTAATAGTAATGGTTACAGAAATGACCGGTAGTCTTCAGTTACTTCCCGGTACAATGATAGCTGTAGCGATTTCCTACTTAGTTTCCGGTAATTATACAATATACCAAGCACAAGTGCCTACCAGGAAGGACTCGCCTGCCCATAGAAGTGAATATGAATTACCGATAATGAGGGTAGTAAGGATTCTGGAGTGTAAACTCGATGACGTAAAGGTCTTCGTTGACGACAGTGTGGAGAAAGCTATTCTAATTATGACGAATAGGGGTTTTCTGAGCTTACCGGTAGTAGACTACAATTATAAGTTCGTAGGAATTGTATATTTAAGGGACTTAATAAACGCTAATAAGAGCGATACTGTGAGGAAATACGTAATTATGGGTTCACCTTACGTGAGGCCAAGTTCTACTTTAGAAGACGCGTGGGAGATAATGGCTAGGACTAAGAGTAGGTGGGCTTGCGTAGTTGAAGGCGGGAAATACAAGGGGATAGTAACATTAGAAAGTTTGATAGAAGCTTATGAAAGGGAAGTGAGAGAGTTAAATGAAGTAAAGTAGTGGTTATAAGTACAAATAAGAATATTCCTTTATAAGATCTCCCGTCGTATGGATATTGTTTCATGATTTAAAGATATAACGTTAGCCTCGTCTTTAGAGAGTGATTTAAAACTCGTTTATGCTGTTTAGGATTTTGTAGATTTATAACGGATCGAATAAGATATAATTTTGTACGCAATGTTGATAGATATTGTTTAAGACGTAATAAAGTTGTTTTGAGCCAGAATAGTTGGAAACAATCTTAAGGGCTTCATTCTCATGCTGTATCGTAAATAAGTGTGAATGAGGAGAGTAAGTTTAGAGCTAAGCTTTCTGTGAAAAAATTATAATTGTTATGGTAAAAGTCGTAAAGAGATCTTGAAAGGAAGAAGAGTATCTGTTAGATAAGCTTTATGGAGTGTCACTTAATGCTCTGCCTCTGGTAAAGGAGATAGATTGATGAAAGAGTGAAAAATAGGGATGAAATTTCGACGGAAGAGGTAGGAAGGTACGTTTTAATTAGCGTTTATTAAGTCCCTTAAAACTAGGTTACAACGACTTGAACCAGAAGTAGCAGATGCTTGACAGTTTTATGATAGGTTTTTTATGGGTAGGATGACTTTTGAGAACGGAAAAAGTAGTGAAGAAAGGTAAGTTTTATCTCAGTAGGAGGGTTTGACGATAGAGGGATAGAAAATGCGGAACAAGTTGAAGAGTTAAAGGAAGATATGATTACGGTTTAAGTCCTAAAGTTATAAACGCGAAGCTTTACGCATTTTTACGGGAGTAATACATAGTCGGTTGGGGGAAAAGAGAAAGCTGTAAAACATATTAATAAGTTTAAGGAGAGCTTAGGTTGGAAACTTACGAACTAAAAAACCTTAAAAGTATGATGCAATAAAACCCGCAAGGACACCGTTAATAATATCTGCGGCTATTGCTAGACCTATGTAGGTTTGTATATGACTTGTTTGGACTGCTAATGGTAATAATGAAATTACTAAATAACTTATTGCAGCGGCTATTGAGAGTTTCCTTATTGTGAGTAACGAGTTCTTCTCGGTTACAGTCCTAACTGGAAATACAAACGCTACAGCCAAACCTAAGAATATAAGTTGTATTATTCCCAAAGCCGGAAATACAACTAGCGAAATAAGAGGTATTATACTGAAGGTAGTTGGTGGATAAAAAAGTTTAACTAAACCATAAGCTACTAACATTAGGAAAGTTAATATGAAAGAGTAAACAATTCCGGCAGCCATATTCCACGAGAGTTCTCTGCTATTTATCATTTACCACCTCCTCCGAAGACGGTCTTGAATACTGATTGGAGTAGTGGAGTTGTAGTTCCGGACGGTGTTGTAGTTGGGGTTTGATGAGTTGGTGATGTTGGTGCGGTACCGTAAGGTACACCGCTACCCACTAAGTATGGGTAATACCCTCCTATGACTATGGTAGTTAATTCCGGAAAGTAAGGGACTCCTAGTGCCATGTTCACACTCGAGGGGTCACTCCTTTCAGCAAGTATTCTTGCTAAACCCATTCTTATTGCATCCGTTGTTTCTAGCCCTAAATCCTTAAGCTGTAATATTCTCCTTAACTCAGGGTCCTGGGGGATTAATTTAGTTATTCTCACAGATATTAGTTCAATTCCTATTTCTTGAAGGAAAGTCTTTAATCCAGCCGTTACAGCAGTAGAGATATCACTGAATTTCTTGAACACCTCAACTAACTTTACGTGGTTTAATACTTGACTAACCTCTTGATCTATTATTGGGCTTATGTAGTTTGCCAAATCAGAGTCCTTGAAGTATTGAGATTGGAACTGTACGTTAGTGACTAATAATGGTGGGTTTTGTACTCTGAAGTAAACCGCCACTTCATATTCTAGAGGTACTAAATCGTCAGTTTGGCTTACTCCGGCTACCCTAACTTCGTGCCTAGTCATAGATACAAAGTAAACCACTGTGTCATAGGGTAATGAGCTGTACCTAAACTTAGATAGGAAGGCCGAAAGTGGGTTTGCTGGGCTTTGAATGTTGTGACTCCCCGGCGGTAGGTCAGCTGCAATTTGTCCTTGTATTATAACTATACACCTCTCGGTGGGTTGCACTATGAATAATGACTTTGAAGTTATATTTTCCTTGGGGTACCTAAATATAATCGTATCTTGAGTCATTAAAGAAGTTCCATTTTCCAGTTCAGTTGAAATTACTTGACCTCTAATAGTGATTGACAACTTTATATCACTATGATAATATTATCTGGAGGATTTATAAACATATCTCATGCATTTGGAGGTAAAGGATTTTATTCTAAAGTGCGTAAAGTGAGTGAAAATCCTTGTTAGTAAAGATATTATCTTGCTTCTGGTGGATAAAACAGTTTAATTCTATTCAATATGACTTCCCTAAGCATGTTTATTAATGAAAGTATATTATCCATAGCCTCCGGTAATGATGACAAATTAAGTATTTCTGTCGCTATACTCACCATTTGTAAATCATTGTTTACTATCTCGTCTAGTTGCTCAGTCTGTATTTTATACCTAGCATATATATCCGCTCCTCCACCTTGCTGTGAGTTTATGAGCCCTATAACAGTCCTTAATTGTGATACTACGTACTCCATCTTCTTTAAATAAGGTGAAAAAGGGTTCATCGAAGCTACTTGTGATTCTAGATGAGAAATATTGGTAATTGCAGTTTCAAGTTTTGTGATAGTTGACTGTCTGACTAAGAAGTCGTCTTGTCTTATTAGATCTTTTACCTTATAACCCCTATAACCGGGAATCATTAGCTGTAATTTCTCGAGTGGTGTTAATTCTTTCGGCATCAATTTAATATTACTTTAAAACCTTTAAAAGTGTTTAGTTTTTTATAAGTTGGCTCTCGAAATACGAAGACTTAGGAATTATAATTCATTGAATAATAGAAATTGTCTCATTAGCTTAGGACTTCACGACTAATTATATTGCTAATAATGACTTTATTTCTCTTCATAAGTAAATTAGAGCGTGAGGTTTCAAGGATCACAGTAACTAATACTGTTAGTAATGTTATTACCTTTTTATGCCAAAAATTATTATCTTATGAAATTATATTTAGACAGTTGAAGCCGTTACTAGGTAAAAAGAATTTCCCTAGACCTTCAAAACTCTCTTACATTCCTTACTGTGGGGATTGAAGGTACTAAAATTTTCACATATCTCTCTTTTATTTCATAAAGGGACTTTAATGCATATATAATCTTGTCTCCTCTCCTCGTAAGGCAAGTTTGTCCGTAAGTGGGTCTCGGTAGCCTTAAGCCTAAATTGCTCCAACTTCTACCGTCATGGGATACGACGAGTGGTGTTTCAGACATAACTTGCCCCACTATTGAGTTATTCACACTTATAAGTCCGTGAACGTATCCACTAACTGTCTTGTTAAACCTCTCTAAGTCTTCAGTATAATAAACTCCGTCAGCAGTTCCTATGAGTAAATATTCCCCCATTGAAAGTAATACGTGAGAATCAGCGGAGAAGTTAAGGGGTCTTAAATAATTTAATGATTTCCCAACCAAGAGACTCCCCTCCTCTATTGTAGCCACAATTAAATCTTTAAAGTAAGAAAGATCTGTTATATGTGAGTCCCTCCCGAAAAAGCCCCAACCCAGTTCCCTTCCTAATGGCGTTAAATCTAATACAAGCCTAGCTCTATCATCCACTATTTTAAATATCCTGGGCCCCTCTATCGAGGCCAAAACCTCATCGTTATAGATAAAGAGTCTCCAACAACTTTCCTCAAGAACTCTTTTATTCCCCACTATTACTCCATCGTATTGAGAACACAGTATTATTTTTCCCCTAATTACCAACCCGTCGTTCAAACTATAACTCTCTGAAATTTTAACCAGTCTATCTTCAAATGAATAAAGTCCATCGTCAGTGGCCAAAAATATCATTTTCCCGTCCTCTTCTTGATTACTTCCACAGCCTCCCTTACGTGTGATGTCGGGTTCATTTGGGATGAGTAAATATGAATTATTTTACCTTCCGGGTCTATGACGAAAGTAATCCTTGGAGGTAATAAAAATCCTTTAGCACCATATAACTCTCTAATCTTATTCTCTTCGTCAGAAACTAAGATAAACGGGAGCCCGTATTTTTCCTTAAATTTTTTATGAGATTCTGGACTATCAGCACTTACACCTATAATTACGGCATTAAGCTTAGTTAGTTCTCCAAAGTTTTCCTTAAAGCTTAAAGCCTCAGCTCTGCATCCGGGAGTATCGTCCTTAGGATAAAAGTATAAGATCACGTATTTACCCTTAAAATCTGAAAGCCTTATAACCTTTCCTTCCTCCGTTACCCCTTCAAAATCTGGTGCTTGATCACCAATTTTTAGTTTCATAAAATAATAAAGTATTACAAGAAAATAAACTTTTACGATGATGAGTGGCGATGTTTAGTATAATTTAAATAATTTACTAAGGTAAGTTTTTATCATAACGCGAAAAACAAAAATATTGGTATGAAAGTGTTTATAGACGGTAAGGAGTTTCAAGCTGAAGAAGGGGAAACCATTCTGAAACTTTTAAAAAGGATAGGAGTTTACATACCCCATATTTGTTTTAACGAAGGGCTAGTACCTTTAGAAAGTTGTGACACGTGTTTAGTAGAAGTTAACGGAAAGCTCGTAAGAGCGTGTTCTACCAGTGTTCAAGAGGGTATGGAGATAAGTGTAGACTCAACTAGAGCAAAAGGGATGAGAAAGAGTGCTTTGACGAGAATTTTAAACTATCACAAACTGTACTGCACACTTTGTGATAACAATAACGGTGATTGCGTACTTCACGAGGCTATATTAAAAACGGGCATAAGCTCACAGAACTACGTTGATAAGCCTTATCCCGTAGACGATTCTGGGCCTTTTTACATTTACGACCCATCACAATGTATCCTTTGCGGTAGATGCGTTGAAGCATGCCAGGACTTTGCGGTTAACGAAGTGATTTGGATAAATTGGGACTTAAACCCGCCGAGAGTAGTTTGGGACAACGGCAATCCCATAGGGAATTCCTCGTGTGTAAACTGTGGGACTTGTGTAACAGTATGTCCAGTTAATGCGCTGATGGAGAAGTCAATGTTAGGAGAGGCTGGACTTTTCACGTGGATGAGGAAAGACCTAAGGGATAGGATGATCAAGGCAATTGAGACAAATGAGGAAAACTTCAGCTTACTCATGACCTTTAGCGAATTAGAAGCAAGAGCGAGAAAAATAAGGAAGACTAAGACCGTATGTATTTATTGTGGAGTCGGTTGCTCCTTTGACATTTGGACCATGGGGAGAAAGATATTAAAGGTGGAACCAAAGCCAGAATCGCCGGTAAACGGAATACTCATATGTGTTAAGGGAAAATTCGGGTGGGACTTCGTAAATAGTGAGGAAAGGATCACTAAGCCCATGATAAGGGAGGGTGAAAAGTGGAAGGAGGTAAGTTGGGAGGAGGCTATCTCATACATAGCTAAGAAGTTAAAGGAGATAAAGGAAAAGTATGGCCCGGACTCCATAGGTTTCATAGCCTCTGACAAGATGAGCAACGAGGAGGCGTATTTACTTCAGAAACTTAGTAGGGCTGTAATAGGGACTAACAACGTAGACAACTCGGCGAGATATTGTCAAGCCCCCGCAACAGTAGGTTTGTGGAGGACTGTAGGGATAGGTGCTGATTCTGGGACTATAAAAGATATTGAGGGTGCTGATCTAATAATAATAGTAGGGCATAACACTACCGAAAGTCACCCCGTAATAGGTAGTAAGATTAAGAGGGCACAAAAAGTTAGGGGTATAAAAGTAGTTGTAATTGACGTTAGGAGGCATGAAATGGCTGAGAGGGCTGACTTATTTATTAAACCTAAGCCGGGCACTGATGCAATACTGTTAGCGGGAGTAGCTAAGTATATTATTGATAACGGGTGGGAAGACAAGGAGTTTATAAGCAAGAGGGTTAAGGGATTTGAACAATTTAAGGAGTCCTTAAAGTCCCTTACTTTAGATTACGTGGAGAGCGTCACCGGAGTGCCTAAAGAGAAGATAATCTCCTTAGCTAAGATGATTCATGAGGCTAAGGGAGTTGTAATATTATGGGGTATGGGAGTTACACAGCACTTAGGGGGTGCAGATACTTCTACAATGATTTCTAATTTGCTCCTCATAACGGGGAATTACGGAAAGCCTGGTAGCGGGGCTTTCCCCATGAGGGGGCATAATAATGTTCAAGGAGTGAGCGATTTCGGCTGTTTGCCCAACTTCTTACCGGGTTATCAGAGGCTTGACGAAGAAAAAGTTGTAAAGAAATTCGAGATAGCGTGGAGAGTAAGGTTGAACAGAAAGCCGGGCTTACAAATACCTCAGATGATTGAGGGAGTATTAGAAGGTAAAATTCACGCTTTATATATAGTCGGTGAGGACACGGTAATGGTGGATTGTGGTACACCACTTGTGAGAGAGGCGTTAGAAAAAGTTGACTTTCTAGTAGTTCAAGATATGTTTATGACGGAAACCGCTAAATTAGCCCACGTGATATTGCCCGCTTCGGCCAGCCTAGAAAAGGAAGGCACTTTCGTTAACACAGAGAGGAGGATACAAAGGTTTTATAAGGCGATGGAACCTTTGGGAGAATCTAAACCAGATTGGGAAATAATTCAAATGGTGGCAAACGCTTTAGGGGCTAACTGGAATTACAAACACCCTTCAGAAATAATGGATGAAGTGGCTAAGTTATGCCCGATATTTGCCGGTGTAAGTTACTCAAGGCTTGAAGGTTATAATACTCTCGTTTGGCCGGTTAAGGAGGACGGGAAAGACACTCCACTACTCTACGTTGACTCATTTGCTACAGAGGATGGCAAAGCGACACTTTACCCAATAGAACTTAAGCCTAAAGAGATACCAAACCTAGTTGTTGTTAACTCTGGTAGGGTTTTAGAACATTTTCACGTTGGCAATATGACTAGGAGAGTTAAGGGACTGAGGGAGAAGTTCCCCGAGACTTTCGTAGAGGTTTCAAAAGAATTAGCCATGAAGTATTCGATAAAGGACGGCGATGTTGTTATGGTTAAGTCTACAAGCGGGAGGGAAATAATAGCTAAGGCGTTAGTAAGTGACAGACTTGAGGGTAATGAAGTTTTTATTCCCTTATACGTTTCAGACCCTTCAAGGGCTGTCAATCTAATCACTGGTACTGGCGTTGATAAGGTCAGCGGTACTCCAGGATACAAGGATACTGTAGCAATTATTGAGAAGATAAGTGATGGTAACGGTAAATCTCCTCTGCCTTTAAATAACTGGAGGTATCACGTTAAGGAGAGGAGAAGACAACTGGGAATAGAGGTAGAAAAGAAGTGGAGGAGAGAGGAGTTTAAGCCTTTAGCGGAGGGATAAGTGATGAGTGACGGTAAGGCAATTGATAGACTTGTGGAAGAACTCTTAACCAAAGCTGACGCTATAACCCAGTTTTTGAAAATGTTACAACTTTTACAGAAGAGCGGGCTATTACAGCTAATAGTGGGGTTTTTAGAGCGATTTGACGAGAACATGACTTTTCTCGTTGAATCTAATTCCAACCTTATAAGGGTGGTTAATGAGGCTTATGCGATATTTAACGGAAAAGAGGAGATTGGAGATGTTACTTTTACAGACATATTGAGGATGTTAAATGATAAAGATGTCAGAAGGGGAATTTACTTGATGTTAAAGCTTTTAAAGGTGATAGGTAGTGCAAATAAGGGGGGTTAAACTTACTAGGGTAAGGGAAGACGGTGAGCACGAGGATGAGGACTTTGTTGCCGTTGAGGAACCTTTACACATAAGGGTTTGTGTAGATGAATGTGAGACTTTCGCAGTAATTATGAGGACTCCTGGTGACGATGAGGCTCTGTCTTTAGGCTTTTTATATTCCGAAGGAGCAATAAATCAGTTTGATGACGTTAGAAAAGTTAGGAAGCTAGGGGAGAATGAGATTGAAGTTTGGTTAAGGAGGAGGCTCGACTTTAAGTCTAGGGATTTGATAGTAAATTCGAGTTGTGGTGTCTGCGGAAGGACTTTCCTTTACATTATCAGTACACTTAAAAGTGATGTGAGCGTAAGTAGAGAAGTCATTTTTTCGTTACCAGAAAAGTTAAGGGAGAGTCAGAAGGCATTCAGTATTACAGGTGGTCTTCACGCAGCTGCTCTGTTTTCCCTTAAGGGAGAATTGATTTACTTGTTTGAAGACGTGGGGAGGCATAATGCGGTAGATAAGGCCGTTGGGAGACTTCTTATGGATAAGAGGATTCCGCTAAACGAGGGTATACTTCAAGTGAGCGGTAGGTTAGGTTATGAGATAGTGGTTAAGGGAATTAGGGCTGGAATACCCATAATTTGTGGTATATCAGCCCCTACTAGTCTTGCGATAGATTTAGCAGAGGAGGCGGGGGTCACTCTCATAGGTTTCTTAAGGGGGAGAAGCTTTAATGTGTATAGTCATAAGGAAAGGGTGAAGTAGTGTGTACATAAAGGGGTCAGACTTTCATGGGATTCCATGGTTCAACCTCTTATCCCACACGCTTGAGTATGGGCTCCATGCCATGACTTTGGAGCCTCATCAAACTCCTCATATTGCTCCTCTGTAGGGCCCTCCTATACATGTCAACGGAAAAAGTTTATAAAAATAGCGTTAGAAGGATTTAGGAATGTTAAATGATATCAAATGGCATAACTTCACGGTTTATCGGAAACTGTTGACAACGGAATAAGAGTTGAGAAAAGTGAGATTAAAAATTCATTATCAAATTATTCCTTTAGAGTGTTTCAATTTTCTCTATTTTAGCCCTCAAATATAATATCTTATTACAAGCCTCTTTAAGGAATTGATCATGAGAAGCTGAAATTATTGTACCTTCGTATTCCTTTATCATTTCCTTAATCATCTTAGAGTTTTATAAGTCCAAATTAGACGTTGGCTCATCAAGTAGTAATAAGTTTGCTTCAGAGGAAAAGGCCAAGGGCAGTTTAAATAGCCTCCTCTGACCAGAACTCAGTTGATAAGGTTTTTATCCAGTGGAAGATTAAACCTACTAATTAATTCTTTTGTCTTATTTATATTAAAATGTCGTAATGAGGTTATAAACTCCAAGTTTTCCTTAAACTAACGTTATCTAAGAATATTAAGTGTTTCTCTAACATGTACATTTTACTTTTCTTTAACTCCATGTTAGGGTCTTTGCTGAACACTTTCACGTAGCCAGAATCCGGTTTTAGAATACTATAGACCGGATATAATAATGTAGTCTTACCGGAATATCTTTTATTAAATCTATTAAGGTATTTTAAACTTCTCAATACTCTTGCATCAGTGTTTCCCTTATCCTTCTTATCCTAACTTCAGCGTTTCCTCTTCAGCACCTTTAGCTATTTCCTTAGTCATTTCCACTATACTCCCGTAACCGTAAAAGAGAACTAAGATCTTTACCTTTCACTTAATGGAAGTGTATTAAGCACGATTTCATTAAAAATTAACCATTTAATCTGTCTTTCTGGCTTATTAAGCTTATTTATAATATTAAATTTATCGAAATATTTTTAAATCTGCGACGGGAGTTCACTCTATGGCTTACACTTATAACTTGAGTGAAATTAACCTCTCCATGATTTCAGTTGTAGGAAGAAAGAGTGCTTACCTAGCTGAACTGTATAAAATGGGCTTTAACGTGCCTAATGGGTTTGTAATATCGTCTAGAGCAGTAGACGAGATACTGGGCGATATAAGGGATGAAATTAAGTCTATGCTATCCTCAGTAGACCTTAACAACCTCTCCGATATAGAGAGGAAGAGTGAGTTTATAAGGCAAATGATAATGAACGTCAAAATACTGGAAGAAATAGAGAATGAAATTCATGAAAGGTATTTAGAACTGGGCTCCAATTATGTGGCTGTTAGGTCTACAGTGACCTCACCACTAAGTGGTGTTAGTTTTGCGGGCGAATATGAAACTGATTTGTTCGTCGGGAAGGAAGATCTGACTAAAAGCGTTAAGAGGGTTATAGCCTCTTATTTCAGCTCTAGGGCGATAGCTTATAGGTTATTGAATAAAGATGAGAGTAAGGTTGCCCTATTAGTCCAAAGGATGATAAACCCCGAAGTGGCTGGAACTGCCTTCTCCTTACACCCAGTTACGGAGGAGCCGGATTACGTATATATTGAGTCCTCTTTTGGTTTGGGGGAAAGTGTAACAAAAGGTCTTGTAACTCCAGACCAGTATATTGTAAGCAAAATGAATAGGGGGTTAGTGAGCAAAAGGATTTCCGAAAAGAGTGTGAAATTAGTATATGATTTTACGGAGAAGAGGGTTAAAATGGTAGAGTTAAGTAAGGCTGAGGCTAAAACGGAGAGTTTGAGCGAACAAGATGCTATCAAAGTGAGTAATATTACGATAGGTGTTGAAAACGTCTTTAAGAGGAGTGTGAACATCGAGTGGGCTGTAGAAAATAAAAAACTTTACTTACTTGAAGTAAGGGGTGTTAGAAGGCTTTATCCAGAGTTCTAAAAGAGAAGTATAATCAATGGGGTTTCCGTTTGTGAATTTTGATACTCTTACTTCCTAGGTTTAGACTACATAGTATCTATTGCGAGAATGTAATGGCGAATTCTTCTCCTTAAAGAAATTCAACCTAGAAGAATAAGTTTGAGGGGGTCGGAATATATAGGTAAGAAAAACTCCCACATAAAAAGAGCTTATATAAAACAAAGTAATAGACTATAGGGATAGCTCAGGCGATGGAAAATTAAATCTTACTTATGAGGGTAAGCTTACCGGTAGCAAAAAGAAAGGGTATCATACTATGTTGGCTGAGGACATGAAGTACGACATTTAAATAAAAACCTAATGGTTTTAGACTTTTCAATAAATTTTTTAAAACTAAATTTCTTGTTTAGAGTCAATGATAAAGCATAAGGACACGAAGTGGATGTACTTAGTAGTTCCATTTAATGCGTCTACGGGTCCGCTCTCGACCCTAGTAACTCTCCAGATACTCGCATTAGGCGGAAACGCTATAACAGTGTCATATGTAATCTCTCTGGGAAACGCTGTCCTAATCCCAGCATCAATAATATGGGGCTTTTTAGCTGATAGGATGAATAGGAAAAAGCAAATTTTGATGAGTTTTGGCGGAGTTTCTGTCCCTTTAATCCTAATGCCCTTGGCTGATAATGTGCAAACCCTGGCTCTGAACTACTCGTTAGCGTTATTCATGAGTACAGCGTCAACTACACCCTTTAATTTGTTAATTATGGAATCTACTGAGAAAAAGCATTGGGGTTCACTTTTCTCCAGGTTTTCGTTTCTCTCCTCAATAGGCATGTTAAGCGGGTTAATAGCTTCGACTTTTCTCGTCTTATTCTTAAAGATATACGAGATTGAAGAAGTGTTAGGCTTTACAGTCCTAATCACCTTAATACTTGGGATAAAACTGATTCCAGAGCCCGTAATAACTTTTGAAAGGCTTGCGATAATCCACCACAAGGAGTCCTTCATGATTAGATTGAAGCACTTACCGTTGTTCTTCCTCCACCTACCCAATCCCCACCATTTCAAAATGTTCTCTTTTAAGAGACTCTCAATGAAACCGATTAATTATATCCCCTTACTTTACTTAGGTCTTATTATATTCTATGTAAGTAGTGGGATTTTTAATACAGTTTACCCCGCCGGGTTATATGTTAAGGGATTAGATAAGTCCGAAGTATTAGCTGTTATAACCGTGGGTATGATATTTCAGATTATAGGGTTTAGGATTGCTGAGAACATGTTAGAAAACAGAGACGAGAAGAAGATAGCATATCTCTCACTAATTTTGAGGGGAAGTTCATACATCTCGATGGGGGTTATAGCCTTACTGCCGTTAGTTCTTCCATCTCTCTTCTTCTCACTAAACCTCTTATTTTACCCATTGGCTGCTGGTATAGCATTTGCTAACTTTTACTCCTCATCAACAACGCTGATTTTTAAGATAGTAGGTGAAAGGAGTCAAGGAAAGGGGTTGGGGGTTTACAGTACGGTTGTGGGTATCTCACTTTTTGTTGGCTCTCTGCTCTCCGGTTACATTACTCATTACTTAAGTTATGGGATCGACTTCATAATAGCCGGTTTACTTTTATTGGCGGATTCTCTGTTGTTCAGATATCTTGAAGAGGGATGAAAAAAGTTTAAAGCCGAACTATCTCAACATATCTCATGTCGAGTGTTTCAATCTCCTTTGTCAAATGGATCATCCCATTAGCTATTGTATGGGGAGTTTCGTACCCCTTAACTAAACTGGTTAGTTATTACTCCTCACCTATGCTCATAAGTTTCGTAAGGATTTTGGTCGGATTTATCTTCTTTTACGCATTAGCTAGAGGTCTAAGCGTTGGTGTAAAACAGTTCATTAACGGCCTTTTAAACTTCGTCGGTTTACTTACTTTCTTAAACTTAGGAGTCTATTTATCACCAAACCCTGGACTTATAGCTGTAATGATTTACACACAACCAATTTTCATTGTGATCATAGAAGCTTTCTTGGGAAGTAAGGTGAAGATGGGGGAAGTCATTGGTGTTATACTGGGAGTGCTTGGGATAACAATTTCAGCTTTTTTCGCATTTAACATAGGCCTTTTAGTAGGCCTCTTAGGAGGTTTAGTGTGGGCCGGTGGTACGGTTTACTATAGGAGATTTTTAGTAAACGAGGACTTGAGAAAACTAAACGCGTTCATGTCATTATCTTCAATTCCGGTTATGGCCTTAATTACTCCTATAGGATTTTACTTTAACATCAGCCTCTATGGCATTGCTTTGCTATTGATCTTAGCACTTTTAGCACAGGTAGGTGGTTTTTACTTTTGGTTTAATGCTGTTAAGGACTTAGGGAGTATTAGGGCAGGGGCTGGGTCACTTTTAGTTCCGGTGTTCGCTTATATATTCTCGTATATCTTCTTCGGACAAATACCGACAGTATTAGAGATAGTAGGCTCAGTAGTTACTTTGGTAGGAGTTTATATAACCATGGTCAGTAGTTGACTTCCTCTCTCCATGGAAGGAGCGAGGAGGTGAGTGGCTGCTGTAAGCCAACGAGGGTTTAATACAAGGCCAAACTCTTCTTCCTCCTTAATGGGTCATGCTCTTAACCTTAAGTTGATATAACAATGGTTCAAATTGAATTCATTCCCAAAAAATCGTTTTCATTCCAACGCTTTTTATCTTTTTTTCTAGATATGAAAGCTTATTTATTAGAGCGGTAATGTATTTTTATGCGTTTGGTTGTTGCGACTAACTTCGATGATAATTTGATAGAACAGATCAGAAAATACCCAGTAAAATATGTTTTCGGCAGTCACACTGAAAATATAACCGGACACGGGAGGGCTTCATTTATATTACCTAAAGTTGATGATGAGAGGTTAAAGAACCACATTGGTGTTGTTCATAGTGCTAATATTAAGTTTCTCTATACTCTTAACTCAGCCAATTTAAGGGGGAAGGAATATAGTGAAAGGCACGTTTCTGAAATACGTAATGAGGTTGAAAAGCTAATTAATATGGGTGTTGATGGTTTTATTGTAGCCCTACCTTATCTTCTGTTTCTTATAAAGAGTGAACACCCTGATATTGAAGTCTCAATTTCTTCTTTTGCTAGGGTAAATCACATTAGAAAAATCGAGGAGTATATAAATTTGGGGGCTAATACTATAATCTTAGATGAGGACGCAAATAGGAATTTCCAGCTCTTAGAATCAGCTTCAAAACTCGCTAGGAAACACGGGGTTGATTTAGAGTTAATTGTAAACAACACTTGCCTTTGGGGTTGCCCGTATAAACTCACTCATGATCAAGTTTCCTCCTACCTCTCAGCCTCTGATGGTGTTAAAGGAGTATGGTTCGAATACCCAATCCTATTTTGTGCAACAGAGGTAAGGAATGATTTCGCCAATATTATTAGGATGAGGTGGATAAGGCCGGAGGATCTAATTTTGTATGAAGAGTTGGGCATTGATAGATTTAAGATAGCTGGTAGGAACAAGACTACTGAGTGGTTAGTTAGGGCAGTTAAGGCTTATTCTGAAAGGAGTTATGAGGGTAATCTACTCGACATCGTGAGTTACGTTCAGGGTAGGGCTACGATTACTGCTTTACGAAGGATAGGCCATTCTCAAGACTATGAAATCTTAAAGAAAGTTTATGTAAATAATAAGGCTTTTCCCCAATACTGGCTTAGGTACTTTAAATACAATAGGTGTGAGGAAAGGTCTTGTGAGGAATGCAAGTATTGTGATACTATCGCTGAAATGGTAGTAACTATAGATGACAAAAGGATTTCAGAACTTAATTTACCTAAGGTTAAACCACCTCTTCAGTTAATACCCAAATTTGGTGAGAATAAGGATGGTTAAAATCTCTGAAAGGATAAGAGTTTTGGAATTAATAGAGCTTGAGTTCTTCGGCAGAGTATTAAACCACAATGTCGTAATAATAGAGCGTGGCCCCTCTGGAGGTTTAATGCTGGTAGACACGAGTTTACCCCAGAATTTCGACCAAATTGAGAAGTATTTAAACTCGTGGGGTTACAGCATTGAGGATATTTCAGATATTGTAATAACGCATTTTCATGTAGACCATTATGGTAACGCTGAAACTATAAGGAGGATTTCAAAGGCTAAAGTTTACGCTCATAAGGATGAGGATTTCGAAATTAAGGAGTTTAGTGTTAACGAGGCTGTTGAGGAATTGAAGGTAAGCAAAGAAGAGGTGATAAAAACGATTGAAAGAATTAATAAAATAAGGGCTGAAAGGCCTGAAATCGACATAAGGTTAAAGGGAGGTGAAGTGTTGGGAGAATTTGAGGTAATCCATGTACCCGGTCATACTAAGGGGCATATAGCACTTTATAACGGTGAGGTTCTAATTGCGGGTGATGCCGTGAGGAACGTTAACGGTTTAAGTCCCCCGTTGAGGATCTTTTCTTGGGATTATAAAAAGGCTGTGGAGTCCTTTAATAATCTGATAGACATGAAATATAAGGTCTTAGTTCCCTATCACGGTGAATTATTTTTTAAGTAAGTGGAGGCTAAGGGAGCTAAAGATACTAATAAGTCTGAGCTTACATCCTCGTTCGATGAGGAAGTTAAGGGAGATAAGAACTGGATATAAAGCCTAACATCTTCAAATATTTGCTGAGGAGTTAAGTTATTATAACTTTCCCCCGTTATATAACCAGTAATCTCGATATCCTTATCCTCTATAGTAACATTTATAGTAGTATGGTTTAGGTTGAGTGACGCAACTTGCCCATCATCAAAGTATAAAATAACGTATAGTTGGGCGAAAACATTAGTGGGATTAATCCCGAGCAAGTATAAGCCTGGCTCCTTTACATGTATTTCAAATTTTACTTTAAAGGAAAATTGGTAAAGGGAAACGTTCGCTTTAGAGGAATTTGATTGTTGCTTAGAAACAGTTTCATTATTATGTATTAAGCTATTGTTTGATGTTATTATCTGCAAGTTAGAAATATTAATGGGAACTTGTCCCATGGGCTGACTTGGTTTATGTAATGCGTTGTATAATTCTATACCCAAGATTATGTTACTGATTAGTGTAATTACTATTAAGCCCGCTAATAATGTTTGCCTATTCATGATATTAGTCTTGTTTATATTCCATTTAAGTATTAGTTCCGCGGAACAGTAAAACAATATTTTTATAAGTACGAAACGAAACTTATTTAGTAAATGAAAATTGTGATACCACTAATACTGGTACTTCCCTTTCTTACCATAACGTTAACTAATGCGTTTAATAATACGATAACGATCTATTATAATGGAACCGTGAAGTCGGAATTAAGTAATGTTAGCCAATTCTTCCTAATTGGGTCAGACATTACCGATCTTAGAGTTGTAGGCTCGAACTACAATATCTCAGATGGCGTTATGTACTTGACCAATTCTAAAAACGTAACATATATCTTTTACAATGCCAAGTTTCCGCAAGGCGTTATTCAAGTTAATGAGAAATACAACTTCACAATAATTGTGCTCTTGCCAACTAATGTTTCAATTAGTTATATGTATCCACAACCCTCTAACATTCAAGTCGTAGGAGGGTTTTATAATATAACTTTTAAACATGTTAATGGAATCACAATCTTGTACTCGTTTTACCCGAAACTACAACTAACTCACTCTAGTGACAATGATGAATTATATTTTATCTTAGGTTTAGTAATCAGTAATGCAGTCTTATTATCAGTGATTTTCCTTCTGCATAGGGGTAAAATTAGGATTCGTAATGAAAAAGGAAGGGATGACGAAATTATTGAAGTAGTAAATGACGCGTTAGACGAGAGAGACACGATAGTTCTTGAAGCCATAAAGATGGGAGCAAGCACTTTAGCAGATATAGTAAGGCAAACTGGTTTGCCTAAATCTACAGCTTATAGAAGGATTAAAAAACTAGTTAAGTTAGGATATATTGAAGAAATGAGAGAGGGAGGTAAAATAAAGTATGTGGTTAAGAAAAAAGAGAATTAACTTTGTTTGTTTCAGTATACGTTATAACCGCTACTAATTATTATAATAGTATCCATTATTACTTCCAGGGCTATTCCTAACAGTAGAATTGTCGTTATCCTCTTAGTATTTATTGTGTCATCCTCTTCTAATTTCCACTCTTCGTATTCCATATCTTTCAAATATTGTTAATGCTAATTGTACTTCTTAAGGCACGCGTTTTAGTCTAATTCCGGATCTAGGTTCAATGTTTCAAAACAACAATTAAAAGATGCTAAAATATTCGGAATTGGATTTGGAGTAGTAATTTTTGAGTTTTTAAAGATAAGTTAAAGTCTCAAAGCGTTCCGAAACACGATCCTTATAAGAGTGAAACGGCCTTCTTAACTTGATGAAAACGTCCCTACTAGCCTTGGTAGCTATCTCAACATTCGCAGTAGGAATAGCGGTTGCTGGAGTGAGTGGCTACGGCCCATTGGCATACATATCATATCATATAATAACACAACAACAATCACAAGGAGGTCAAACACAAGTAATCCCGGCGTATATAAACTTAGGTAACATCACTCCGGATGAGAGTGGTAATGCTACTGCTAAAGCCTCAGTTAACATCTCGTCCTCCGGCTATTACACTATAGAGCTTGAACATTCAGATCAACTACAAGAAGATTTCAGCAAATTTGTGGTATATGTGAATATCGATAATTACTCAATAGCGTTATCACCTGAGAACGATACAGCACATGTGTATCTAGCCAAAGGGTTTTACAACGTTACAATACTTGTCGTATATCAAGTAGCCCAGAATCCGCAAGGAGATCTAACAGTTATTCAAGAGCCACTCTTAGTAATACACCCCACTGAACAAGATGAAGGAAGCAGTTGAACTTTAAGTAAAGTCAGTTTTTTCTTTTTCCCTTTATTAACTAAGCTAGATTTCTTTGCTATTTCCCACTATATGGATCCATTACTATTAAACTTGCAAAGGAAAGTAAGAACTATTTGTTTAAGTTCTTTATATTCCAGCATTGACTTTTCATGAACCGTAATTGGGAAGGTGTTGTTATAACTGGTCGAGGACTTTTTCGGGATTTTTATACTTGAAGTAGAGTTTTCCTCCAGTATATCTAACGAATGTTACGTTCCTCTCTAATCCTCCGTGAGCAATTAGGTTTCTCTTATTTGGCGTGTCAGAGCTTTTTTCCTCTTCTTTCTTTCCTCCTTCCTCATCTATCCTCTTTAGTATTTCGGCAAGTTTCATGTAATTCGGAACTTCGCTTTCAATTTTCTTAATCCTGCCGCTAATGTTGTCTATTTCATTAGATAATAACTCTTCCGATAGCTCGTTAGCGTAATTTTCTGCCAGCTTAGTAAGCTCGACGGCCTCCAACTCATCCTTACCTAAGCTCACCTTACTTAAAATTGATAGCATTGCGTGAAGAATATAAGCTGAATGGTGTAAGGAGTAATTATACTTTACCTTACACCCCTCAATAACAACTTCCATGTCATCAATCCCCTTGAGCTTCTCCTCCAGTTGTCTCTTGACCTCATCAATATTTTTCTTATAATAATTTAGGAGTAAGAACAACCCTGCTTGAAAAGCTTTAGCGAGCTTTCTTATTTCAGTAATTGTATTACTATCTTGAATTACCTTCCTAAAGTAGTTTTCATCAATACTCATGAACTGAGTTGTTATGAAGTTCATTCCGTCTTTGGGTTTTATAACATAACGTGAAACCTCATTTATATTGAGTGTAGGCGGGTTTTTCTCTTCAAATTTCCCCGCTAATGGGTCTGAGTTATAAAAGCTGAGCTTAACTTGTTTACCTATAGAATTGGCTATTATCGTTATTACGTTAGCTAATAATGCGGGCATGTAATTAATTCCGTGAGTCAGGTCAACGTGGAACTCAACTGAACTCCCTTCGGTTTTCTCTAATTCAGATACTATTTTATAGTATACGTAGTTGGGGTAAAGGTTTAGCCCTCTATCTTTCTCGCTGTAAACCAGTTTATCGTGATCGAAGAAAGTACCCACTGCCGGTGCCACGAAAAACTCAACATTTTTCCCCTCACTGTAAAACTCTTTAAAGTTCTTCTTTGAAGCGCTTAGTAATTCATCTGCTAGTTCACGGTACCTCCCTCCCTTAGGCTTCTTTAGTAGTTTATGGTAAAGTGTAAACGGGATGAACGTTATAGTAATATCAGGTTTTAAGTACTCATAAAGAACTTTGGACGATATGTAAGATTTACTTTCATAATTATTTATCGAATAAATGACTTCTTTATAACTAGTGAAGTCTCCCAGAACAGAAATTAAAACCCTCATACTACATCAGAATTGTGAATTCACTGTTATTTATCATTTTCTAGTTGCTCACAATCATTCGTTTATTTCGTCTCGGGGTGCGTGTTAGGGGAATATAATTAGTAAGCTGCAACATTACTCAACTCTAAAAACGAGTTAACTTAAAGTTTTTCACGGATAGGAAGCCGGTTATTGATATAACAGCCAAGGACGAGAATTGAAGACCTAGGATAAGGCTTTGAAAAAAGACTAGATGACTTATACAAACTTTTACTCCTCGAGCGACTTCCTTTTAGATCGTTAATCTGATTAGATGTATTACAAAACTCTTGTAAGTTGTTAATTATTTCACCCACAGTCCCATCATTTATTTTTGATACGTTTTTCGGGAGGTAATGTTAGTGAGGATAAGTAAAATAGTCATGCGTGAGTGTAATTTTGTTCCGCTTAATAAAGGGGTTTATTTCGGTTGTAATGAGATGTAGTAAATTATAAAGCTTGGGAGGGGGTAAGTAACTTAGGAGGGGGTAAGTAAAACGTTATTTGACCCTAGACCAAAAGATAACTTGAAAGATATATTTGACAGAGAAAATGAAATTAAATTATTGAAAAATTCACTAGACTCACCTTTAATTGTCATAATCGGACTGAGGAGGACTGGAAAAACGTCATTAGTAAAGTCAGTTCTAAACTCCTTAAAAGTGACATACCTCTTTCTCGACATGAGGAAGTTTGAGAATAGGGAGTACATCGTATATAAGGATTTCATAAAGACGTTGGAGAGGGAGGTAAATAGAATTGCAAGAAGGCATAAAGACCTCTTATCCCATTTCCGCATAAGCGGGATTCAAATAATGGGAGTTTCCCTGAACTTTGAGTGGGGTAAAGAAAAGGCTGAACTCTCAGACATTTTTGAGTCAATAAATGAGTGGGCTGAAGAAAAGGGTAAGACAGTCTACGTAATAATTGATGAGGCACAAGAACTGATAAAACTTAAGGGTTATGACGTTTTACCTTCTATAGCTTACGCGTTTGATAATTTGAAGCACTTAAGTTTTATAATAACTGGTTCCGAAGTTAGGGTTAAGGACAAATTCCTTAAACTAGAAAATGAAGGCTCACCGTTATTCGGGAGGGCTCACGTGGAGATTAACATCTCTCCTTTTGATAGGGAAACTGCGATAAAGTTCTTAGAGGAGGGGTTTAAGGAGCAAGGGATAAACTTCACTAACGCTGAAAAAGTGTATGAAATACTCGGAGGAAATCCAGGCTGGTTAACGTATTTCGGTTATACTTACACAAAACACGGGAATGAGGACAAGGCTTTTTCTGAAACTAAAAGGTATGCAAAGAGATTGCTCACAAGAGAGTTCTGTAGTTTCTTGAGGGAAGGTGGGAGGGATAAGAAAAGGTATTTAAGGGTAATTGAGACTTGTAAGGAGGGCTGTAGTTGGAAAGATATTAAGAACTCCTTAGAGGCTTTAGAAGGTAGGGAAATAAATGATGGGACTGTGGGTGAAATAATTAACAACTTACTCGAGTATTCCTTCTTAATAAAAGAGGATAGGAAATACGTTCTCGCTGATAAGTTATTGGGAGAGATTGGAAAGCCAAGATGTTGAGTTTTCACTGACTTTCTTCCTAATCCCGGAAGGTTAAGGGTTCCCGACTTTAGGTAGCTTAAAGAGGGACTTTAATCGCTGAGCCCTAGTCCTTTTCCTACAGTCCCATTAAGCCAAGTAAGAGCGACATTAGCATTACTAACTTACAAAAAGTTAAACTATAATCACTCCACCCTTCTTGGGAATTTTTACCTTTTGTAAAAACCTCATCAGTGATTTAATGCACACGTTTGTAAGAGTTAACTAGGATTAAACCTTGTAAAAGTCCATTGGTGGGTTACTCTCATATGTACTTGACCGAACAACTTTTAAGAACTAATTACAAATCAAAGCCATGGACGAGGTATACAGACTTATACTTTCAACGTCAATTAGTGGTATAATCTGGGGAGCGAACACTATAGTGGTTTCCCTTTATTTACTCTCTCTTCATCTCTCCCCATTATTTATTGGAGTCCTCTTTACCTCGGCAATTCTTGTCTCATCTATTGAAGGTTTCATATTCTCGATATTGGGGGATTTATATGGTAGGAAGAAATTCGCTCTGTTAAGTAGGGGTTTGTCAGCAATTTTCATCTTCCTCTTTTACTTGAAATTCGTTTATGCGTACATCTTCATGGTAGGATGGGGTAGCGGGGCTCTAATAAATGCGATTTTAGCCGATAAGGCTAAAAGACTCGAGAGGATTTATAGCTATCAAACTGCTTTAAGCATCGTTTTCAGTGTGATAGGGTCTTCCTTACCATTGTTTCTAAATTATAGTGAAATTTTTCTCTTAGAGTTTTTAGTCTCCTTAATCTCATTCTCCCTTTTGCTCACGATAAGGGAGGAGTATAGAGGTGGAGGCAAAGTTAAGTTATCTTCACTCCCAACTATATGGAAGTTCTTACCAGAAGCTTTAATAGGCTTCGGGGCTGGTCTAATTCTCCCGCTCATGTCCTTATGGTACAGGCTTAGGTTTAACGTGACAGCTTCACAACTCTCCCCAGTTTTCATGGCCTCAGAATTAACTCTAGCTTTAGCTGTAATTTACTCCTCATGGTTAGCCGAGAGGTTAGGAAGAGTTAAGACAATAGTTTATACTCATGTTTTGGCAATCATTTTGCTCTTCGTTCTCCCCTTCTCGCCAACGTTTTTCATAGCATCAGTAATATATGTTTTGAGAAACGCTCTAATGAACATGGCTTCACCAGTTTTCAACGCCTTAGTAATGAGTCTAATACCTAGGGATGAGAGGAGTAGGGCTGGTAGTCTAATACAACTAATTGATTCCATTCCTAGAGCGTTTGCACCTACTTTTGGGGGTTATCTTTTTAACGAGGGTAACTTAATCCTACCTTTTCTGATAACTGGAATGCTATATTCGGCCTCTACAATAGTGTTTTATACACTTTTTAGAAACGTAAAGGGTTAGGGGAATATATTGGGTCTTCAACAAATTTTTAAACAACTTTTCAGTGGGAAGAAAAATTAATAGTCAAGCCTACATTAGGGCTGAGCTTATAGAAACTCTTGATGATTTAGGTGTTGTAATAAATGTATGGTTACTGGCAAAAAAGGGCTTTTGACTTCCTTTTATGCACCAGTAGAGTTCACGTTATAAACAAGGAAGGGTTAAGTACCATAAGGTTTTCGAAATTAGATAGGGGGGCTAAGCTTTCCTTTCACTTTATCAGTTTAATTTAAACATAAGCTTTTAATCAAATTTAAGATATATCTAAGTATGCCTGAATACGACCTTAAGTACGCTTACAAAGCACTAGTAATTTTAGCACCATTAGCTGTAGCTGTAATGTATACTGAAGGAATGTTAATCCCCGCTTTGCCGTCAATTGCAAGCGAATTCGGAGTATCGTCAGCTATTGTCAGTTGGGTTTTATCAATTTACTTATTAACCGGAACCGTAATGAACCCAATAGCTGGAAAATTAGGGGATTTATACGGTAAGAAGAGAGTGTTAGAAATAGTAATTTGGATTTACGCATTAGGAGTAACTTTAACGGGTTTTTCACCAAACTTTACGGCACTACTTATATTTAGGGCAATACAAGGGCTTGGGCTTGCAATGTTTCCCCTAGCCTTCAGCCTAATAAGGGAGGAATTTCCGCCTAACCTAGTTCCTAAAGCACAAGGACTTGTTAGTGCAATGTTCGGAGTGGGCAGTGCGATAGCATTACCTTTAGGCGGTTACATTGCACAGAACTTCGGTTGGCAATACACTTACCATACGGTAATCCCGGTCGTTATAACATTAGCAATCCTTATCCACTTTTACATTAGGGAATCAAGGGTTAGACTACAAACCACAATCGATTATTTAGGAGTTGTATTATTGGGCTCAGCCTTAGGATTATTCATATTCGGATTAACGGAAGCACCTACATACGGTTGGACTTCCGCAGTGACTTTAGGGAGTATAACGGTCTCCATCACGCTCTTCGCGTTTTTCTTCGTAGAGGAGAGGAAGGCTAAATCCCCTCTAATGCCCTTGTATTTAATGAAGAGGAGGAACGTATTTATTGCAAACGTTGCGGCAATTGTAGCAGGGTTTGCACTATTTATGGCTTACCAAACCCTAACTTACTTACTGGAGGAACCTAGACCGGTAGGTTTCGGACTAGACATATTATCGACAGGGTTATGGTTAATCCCATTAGCTTTAATACAAATGATAGGGAGTATAGTTGCTGGGAGAGTAATTTCAGTTAAGGGGCCAAAACCCGTACTAATTTTTGGCTCGGCAATGCTAATACCCTCTTACCTAATACTGTCACTAATAATCGGGAATTCCGGATTACCAATAATCATAGGGTTTGCATCACTAGCTAATTTAGCGGCTGCCCTACTTAACGTCTCTTTAATAAACATTCTAGTGTTTTCAGTGGAAAGACAATACATGGGTATTGCCACTTCATTAAACACAGTCTTCAGGCTTTTAGGAGGAACCATGGGGCCAGCTGTTACTGGCGCAATCATGGGGACTTTCCAGACCAGTATAGTTTATCCCTTATACGTTAATGGCAAAATTGTTTATATGCCAGTTTCATTGCCTTCAGACTACAGCTTCTCATTAAACTACTTAGTTGCAATGGGAATAGCGATAGTAATGTTCTCGTTATCACTCCTTGCGATCAATATTAAGTTTGAGAGAGGAAATGTAAGGGAAGAGAGAAAAGAAGAAACTACACAGCAATTATCAAAGTGATTTTTCACACCTTTCTTAAGTCAATACCACTCCTCTCCTTAGCTAGCCTAAGTAACCTCTCATACCAATCCGGAAACCTCACGTTTTCCGGTATTTTATCCGTGGTTAAAGGTTTAATATCAATAACCGGTGTGTTATTAAAGAGATCACATCCCTCTACATATAACTCCCTTACAACTCTCTTCTTGAGCTTAACTACTGAAATTCCTATAGGGTTAGGTCTGGCCGGTGAGTCAGTACTAAACACTCCAAGTTCCGGTAATTCTTCCAACCTCAACCCGAACTTTAGTAACCCTCTCGGTTTAACAGTCAGCACGTAGTCCTTAACCCTATCAAGGTATGATACAACTATTATGTGGGAAAAGCCGTCAATTCCCTTTAAACCCTCTTCATATTCCGGGAAAATTTCAATCACGGCATCTACGCCGTTTATACTTTTCCTTACCTCGTCATCATTGTATTTATGCTTTACCACACCGATCTGTTTGAGTATCATAATTTAATCTTTGACACACTTTTTTATTTATGCTACTCCAAAGGGGAGAAGTTAAAGCTGTAGTCCTCGAAAAGGGGGCATACCTCTACAGTTTGAAGATTAACGATAAAGACGTGATTTTAGAAGGGAAAGAAAGACAAACTAGAGGAGGGATGGCACTTCTAATACCTTATGCCAATAGGGTTAAAGGAGGTGTTTATGAGTGGAAAGGGATAGTTTATCAACTACCTAAGAACGCTGAGGGTAACGCAATTCACGGTTTAGTAATGGATAAAATATGGGATGTTAGAGAATTGAAGAGTGATCTCGTGAGACTATCACTTACCCTAACCCACGAGGGTTATCCATCTATACTTTCTTTACAGACTGAGTACCGGTTATTAAATGACGGGATTTCAGTAAGTTTAAGTATTAAAAATGTTGGTGAAAAAGATGCACCACTGACGGTGGGTTTTCACCCCTATTTCATAGTAAGCGAGGATTGGGAGATAAATCCTAAGAAAGTTAAGAAATGCGTTAGCGTAAACAAAATCCCTACTGGGGAGGTTGTGGATTATGAGTTGGTAAGGGGCGTTTACGATGACTGTTTCATAATCAAAGGGAGGGTTGTGACGTTGACATCTTCATACTCAAGGGTTGAGATTGAAAAGGAGGGTTTGGACTTCGTGCAAGTGTATACAGTTCCTAACGCCGTCGCAATAGAGCCTATGAGCGGTGCGCCAGATGCTTATCATAACGGCATGGGTTTAACTATCTTACAACCGGGTAAGGAGGTTTCGTTTAACGTTAAGTTTAGGGTTAGCTTTCCGTAGCTCGAGTAAACTTTCTCTTTATCGATGAAATAATTAAAAGGATAGAACTATTCCAAGGTTAAATCTGATAGTGTACAAGAATGGGATTCTTTCTTGCTATTGAACGTGAACCGAAGTGGTATCTAACTCGATTAAAAATAATAGTTACGTAAAGAAGTAAACCCTTCTATGTAAAGATTACCTTCTACTTGGAATGTTAAATTATCCTTCCAAATTATGAGCGATAAAGAGGTTGATAAGTTGTTTAGAGACTTAGAAAAGCAATGGGAGAAATGGAATAAAGATGTTTAGGTACTGATATATTAATTGACTTCTTAAGAGGGAGAGTGTGGACAACATTTTCACTCATTTGAAATATTTACATTTATTATCACCCCCTTATCTAACAAATACACCGGGCAGTAAAGGATGTTATAGATAAGGAAATAGGTTGCGAACCACCTCTCGA
>JAPYVG010000103.1 GCA_028277025.1 Sulfolobaceae archaeon | reverse complement strand
CATGCTAAAAGATCTTGAATATGAAAAACCCTTCTTTGGAAGGTTCATAAGGAGAATAAAGATAGAGAGGTTTAATGAACAGCTTTCTAGGGATTTCCTGCTTAAGGGATTCGCAGAAGAAGGCGTTACAGTGCAGGAAGATGTAATAAACGACGCGTTGAGGAGGTTTGACGGAATTCCGGGCTGGTTAACCTTTTTCGGTTCTGAATATTCTTTCAGAATTAGGCATGGTGAAAAACAAGTAAATGTGGACGATATAGAGAAGATGGCCATAGAGGAGGTGAGGAAGGAAGTAAAGGACTTCATTTTAGGAACTCAATCCCCCGAGAGGTATTCAGCAGCAATACTCGCTCTTGATAGGCTTGGAGGGAAAGGAAGTGTTGCCGATGTAACAAAGGTTGTTAGCTCAATACTAGGTAATGTACCTGAGCCAAGAATTTACGAGATTTTAAATAGGTTAGTGAACATGGGATTTATTGAGAAAGAGAATGAAGAGTATTCTTTACCTAAGGATGAGCCAGATAGGAAGGGATTAGTATTGGCTGCAAAGGACGTAATGAGTTTAGTAACATGAGCTATACCGCGATAGCCTTTATCTAAATATTATTATAGATTAGTAACTGTAATACATAAGAACAAGGATATATTAGGTTGATAGAGATACTAAATAGGAAAATTGGACTTAAGCTAATTATGAATGAGAAGAGTGTGGAGATAGTGTCGTCATTAGGGTATAAATTTATTAAACGTTGATTCTATATATAAAGAATTAACAATAAATTCGAATATTATATAAAGTCTAAAAATTATAGAAATATAAATAAGCAAGTGACGACACTATCAGTTTAATTTAAGAATTAGGTAGGAGAAGAAAGAAAATAGAAATACGTATATATCTAGTTTTCTAATTTTTTCCTCATATGATAAGGCTAATAACGAAGTTCGGCAGTAAGGAACGCGATGAAGATATCCTAATCGTCGTAGACGATATTAAGGAGGCGTTTAAAGCTTTAAGGGAACTAGTTATAATTAACGAAAGCCTTGATTTACACGTAGTAGACTACAGTACTTTCATAAGGCTTTTAAAAGAAGACCCGTTTTACGTTAACGTCCTAATTAACGGAGAACACGTTATTAACGCAATTAAAATTGATAATATGAACGAGATAATCGAAGAGGCAATATATAGGGCAAAAGAACTTGTAGATAAGCTATGTAGAGAAGGAAAGAACGGAATATCGCTGGCTTATTATTATTTAATCTCTAGGGGGATTTTCCCAAGAAATAGGTACGAAGTTAAGGCGATTTTAGGCAAAGATAAAGGAGACGACTTTTCATTTATCTGTACAGCTAAAGATTTCAACATCGTCAAACTTCTTTCTCCAGTTAAAGCGTATAACGTGGATTAATACACTTTTAACCTCTTTAGGCACAACTATGTAAAAGTGATACGTCATAGGCCCATTGCAATAAATGTCCTTTATTTTCTTATAAATATCTTCTATATGATTTTTTGAGACCGGACTTTGATTTATTTTCTCCTTTATCGTATTTCCTATTTCCTTCGGGTCGTTAAAGCTCTTAATGTCCTTTAGTTCGATTAATATTATCTTATTATCCTTAAAGCAAAGGAAATCTGCATGCTTACCACTGCTTTTGAATTTTTCACTTTCCATATCTATTAGTAGCGAACATTCGGTAGAAAAACAACAGTCGTTTTCACATACCTTGACAGTCCTCAAGGTTATTCACTTAGCTTTGCAATTACTTTTAGAAGAGAATAGTAAATATCCGTTATCCCCGGAATGTTTTCCAGAACTTTTTCAGGATCCATTAACTCAATTTTTCCATCACTCACATGATAAATTTTAACGTCAACGCTTCTTTCCTCGCTCTCAACTTTTCCTATGTTAAATAGTTCGGCAACCTCTTTTTCCTTCTTAAAATGGGAGAGAATTGCTAATATAATGAGGATAATTTCACTGTGTGTAGTAACGACAACCTTATGCTTTTTAGACAACTCGTATAAAAATAACCCCATCTTAAGTTGGTAATCAGTACTCAATTGGGATTCTGGCTCTTCGATAAGTAATAAGCTTTTCCTCCCATCCGCAATAGCCAAGGAAAAAGCCGTAAGCTCCTGCATACTTGAGGAAAGGAAAGGAATTTCGAAGCCGTTAACTGAAAGAGTTTTCTCTACACCCACTCTTAAATCCCAGAAATTGTTAATACTACCTTTACCGCTTCTGATTCTTTCAATACCTTTATTTATCCAGAATATTAGGCTCTTAGTATAAGGCAGAGGTTGTATATTCTCTCTATAAAGTAAAATTAGAGACCTCCCATAAGATAAGAACCTCACAGATGGAATTTCTACTGCCATGCTAACCTTATTCATTATTGCTGGAACTAAATATGAAGCCATGTAAGAGTTTATAGTTGAAATTAAGTTACTTGAAACCAGTGTTTTACATAGCTCTTTATTTCCAATTGAGGAAACTTCAACTCTTAAAATTAGTTCACCTTTAGAGAACCCAACGTCTATTTTATTCACACAGTGTGGTGAATAAGGTGTGTAAGTAACTGAAGGCGTAGATAAAGACGTTAAAACTTCCTTAGTGATTTCCTTTATTCTATTTAATAAATTAGAATTCTTACAAACTATCTCAGTTTCATTAACTGAAAGGAGAGATCTTGAAATCCTCTCTGTTAATACTGTAAGAGCTTCTAAAAACCTTTCCGTAATATTTAAGGAAGTTGCATAATATTTTCCTTCATTTATCGCCTTCTCTGAAATCGAGACAATTTCCGGGTAAAGGCCCTCCCCAACTATACTAGCTAAGTCAACATTATTAGCTTGATCAAAGAAGGCCAGGTTGGAATAAATACTTTTCAGTATGTAAGATTTACCAGAGTTAGGTTTACCAAATATAACCGTAAGGTCTCCTAATTCTATTGAGGTATCCTTAAGCACGCCGATGTTCTTTATTATCAGCTTCATTAAAAATAAGTGGGAATAGCTTGTTTTATATTTTTATAAACCGCATCAGTGAGAACAAAACTTTGTTAGTAATGATCTTTCTATTGTAAAACGTTTTTATTTCCGTTTATCAGCAAGAGATATTCTCCCGTAAGAGATACAGAACTTCATAATTTAACGCTACTTATATTTAGTATCTTCTCAACTCATACTTTGTAGGATCGGAACTCTTTTAGAAACCTACAAGGGAGGGCTTCCGTAGAAATTTCTTTATTATAAAAGCTCTATGAATCCTTAATTATTTACTCTCTATGATAAATTTCAATTACTCGTTCATCAACGGGTCCTTAATTAATCACGTTAATGATTATGTAATCTCTTCATCATATTATAAAATTTCCAATACTTCCCTTCGTTCTTATTGCACTCTTGACTACTTATTCAAGGTTCACTCAATGCGTTCAATAATTCTCTCACAATCTTAACCTTAAATAGCTCACCGTTAAACGCTTTCTTTTAAGTCCAGCTTATTCATCACCCTAGTCAATAATACGTAGAGTGTCATACCTAGGTTCATATAACCATTATTTACTGGAACTATATAAAATCCATTGTTTTTCCTCGTATGACATGTTATATAACCTTAAATAGTATTGGGGATAATGGTTACGTGTGAAATTGGATGAACTCATTAGAAAGCTTACTGAAAAAGGAATTGACGTTAATGAGGTGTTACTTGAAGCCCTTAGCCGTGAGGACCCAGACTATAGCTCTGAAGAGAGAATAAAGTTTGCTGAGAGTTACTTAAAAGAAAGTTATGAGTATTTAAACAAGGGCGATCCAGTCCAAGCTTCAGAAAAAGCTTATAAAGCAGCTGAGGAGGTGGTAAAGGCTTTAGCTGAAAAATTCCGCACACAAGAATACCAGGCTTTTATGAGGGAAGGTAGGTGGTACACATATCTTTTAAGCATGGCGAGTAAGAGTTTATCTAAGATGTTAGGCGATTGGGTCGTTGACGGTTGGAATTCCGCATATGATCTTCATGTCTGGGGTTTTCATGAGAGAAAGCTTACGTTAGACTATGTAAAAATAGGGTTAGAGAAAGTTGAAAAGATGTTAAATGAAGCTAAAAAGGTTCTACATAAGTGAACCTTTTGTGGTTATCGGTAGCGTACGAATTCTTAAAATTATGAATCCTATTACGCTAAGAATTTAATATATCTTGAAGATTTTTTGTAAAGCGATTTTGGATCTAGATAGGGCGAGACTTTCAGCCTTAAGGTAGTTTATGACGATCCACCAGTAATAAGGATTATGAGAGGGTTTAACGGGAAACTCACTTGTAAAGAGATCGATTTGCCCAACGTTTTAATTAGAAACGTTAAGTCTAGGTTCGTAATATTTGATGACTCCCTCCTAGTTACTTTTAATAGCGAAGATGAAGCGATAGTGGACTCATGTAAGGGATGTGTAATTCAAGCTGATGAGCATTTTGAACTATTGACTAGATAACTCATTTACGGCCACTTCCTCCAATCCCCGAATTTATCGTACTCCGGACAACCTCTCCTCCAGTTAGCACCTTTTAACCAATCCACGTTAACGAATACATCAAAGAACTTCTTCTCCCTCAACGGTATATCGCCTTTCAAGTAGTCCTTTACACTATCGTAAAACTTAAGCATTTCTTCTTCACTCTCGAAATAGAAAATTATTACACCCCTTGAGAGTACGTTAAGTGGGAAGGAGAAGATCCCGTACTTACCTGGCACGTCCTTCACAATTTTTAAGAACTCGTCTAAAGGGATTTTCAACGCTGATAAGGGTATTCCGAGCTTATAACACTTGAGTGAGTTCTCGTGTTGAATTCCCCTCTTATAAGCTAACCAACACTCTTTACATTTACCCCATTCTTTTCCAAATCTTTTCCAATTTAACACAAATAAAGTTATGAAAGAGGGTTAATAAATGAAGAGCGACTCTGTGACAACTTTTCTTAAGGTAGAGATTAGTCTCCTTCCTAGAGTTATATATATTTCTAAGTTTATAAAAGTAGTTTAAATGTGTTTCAGATTGTTTTAATTTCGGGTATTTTGCCATACTCTTTTAAAAAAATTTCTCCAGAGCCGTCAGAAGGGATAACTCTTACACCATATGGCCTCCTCTTTATAAATTGTATTGCCATAGTACTTTTTAGTAAACTTTTATAGATTTCAAGGTCTCTACGAACTGCTACCATATCAACCTCTGCAACACATACTGACGTAAGCAAGAGTAATTGTGAGAGAGTTAAACTCCCTTCACCCACTCTTTGCATAAGTGCGTTGTCCTCAGCTACTGGTAACATTAATTCTGAGAAACCTATGGGGGTAATTTTGGTAGTCCAACTTGCGTTAAAAATTTCTTTGTTAATCTCGTGGACTGTAGAGACGTTTCATGTACTTCTTTACTTACTCCCTAATGCGCCCACAAGGAGACTTCGCCTCGATAACGATGTCCTCAACACCATAATCAGCCTTAAGGCGTATGTGAGGAACCCTCACCCCCTCAAAAAAGGACTGAACACTCTCAATACCGGATAAAGCACGCCCAACAAACCGCTTTACGTCAGTATGGGAATCTCTTTTTTAGCGTAAAAAATGAGATGAATAAAATACATAAAAAGTCGAAAGAATAAGATTTTTCGTAGAAAAGTTTGTATAAACGAGGGCGGACCTAATTATATGCC
>JAPYVG010000102.1 GCA_028277025.1 Sulfolobaceae archaeon | reverse complement strand
TCATATTATTTTGAACTACATTTGAAAAGAAGCGATGATAAATATAATATATGAGGCTTTGGTCAATTCACCCCTCCTACCTGGACACTAAGGGTTTACTTGGCGTCTGGAGGGAAGGGTTATTAGCACAAAAAGTGCTAATGGGCTTAACCAGGGGGTATAGAAACCACCCACAACTTATAAGGTTTAAGGCTACAAAAGACCCAGTAACTTACTTGGGTAATTATTTGTACTTCATATATCTGGAGGGTGAAAGAAGGGGATATAATTTTAAGCTAGAGAAGATCGTTAGATATGATCTTTCACTGCCTAAACTACCTGTGAAGAGGGGGCAACTCGAATATGAATTTCAACACTTATTAAAGAAGTTGAGGTGGAGAGATCCAGATAGGTATGAGTTACTAAAGAAAGAGAAAAATATACAACCCCACCCGATATTTTTCGTCATAGAGGGCGGAATAGAGAGCTGGGAAGTAATTGTTAAATGAGCTAATACTATAAACCTCACTAGCCACTATATTCTGTTTTCCCGTTTTTCTCTATTTTAAGCCTGTATATTAGGTATGAGATACCCCATGTTATTCCGAAAGTACTGATTATTAAAACTCCAATATTCCCCCACCACACATCACCGTTAATTTCCGCTATCAAATCCCATAAATAGCCGGTCAAACCAAACTCGGACTGTATTAATCCTAAAAGTTCTAGTCCACCAACTAAATAAGCGACAAATACTGAAATTATCGTCATAGTCAAGTTATACCACAATTTTTTAAGCGGTGATGTGAAAGCCCATCTGTAAGCTGAATTCATGAAGAACCCGTCCGTTGTATCGATTAACGTCATGCCGGTTGTAAATAAAAATGGAAATATCATAAGGGAATAAATCGGAATATTACTAAATACGCCCGCTGAAGCAGCAGAAATCGCTAGTAACGCTGTTTCAGAGGCCGTATCAAAACCTAAGCCGAAAAGAAAACCTATTGGATACAAATAGTACTGACTATTCACAATCCTTAATAACCCTTTAAAATATCTGGCCATAAAACCTCTTTTTAACAATAATTGTTCTATGTTATTACCTTTCTTCCACCCTTCGTTATAGAGCTCAATAAACACGAGCAAGTTCATAGAACCGATTAGGAACAGAAAGCCACCACTGATTAAAGTACCCGCTACAGAACCTACATTCTCGAGTTCCGGCAAGCTCTTTATAGTATATCTAGTAGCTACCATTAGAATTATTGATAATAAAATTACTACTGTGGAGTGACCTAAAGAGAAAAATAAACCGGCAAATGTCGAATCTTTCCCTTCTTGTATCAGTTTTCTTGTAGAGTTATCGATAGCTGCGAGGTGATCGGCATCCACGGCATGCCTTAGTCCAAAAAAGTATGCTAAAACACCTAACGTGAAGAAACTTAACCCATTTACTTTAACTTGAACGTTTAAGGAAAGCGTCACAAGCGAGTAAAAAAGCAATGAGGTTATGATTATTTCTACTACGTAAAAAGCCAAATGCTTTCTTATCATCTTCAGAAAGTACATGATATATGGTTAACTTATCCAAATATTTAAGCATTTGGATAGCTTATCCATATATTACTTAAATCTGTTCTTTAAGTGCTCAAACTCGCTCTTCATAATCGCCTCCCTTATTATGGCCTTTACTTCAAGAACAATATTCTCGTCATAAGGGATATTAGCAGAAAAGTTGCAAGTAGATTTTATTGCTTTATCCCTCATTTCACCTAATTCTCTACTAATCTCTTTAAGACGCCGACTCAACTCCTCCCCTACCGATTCCAACAAATAATAGGAATTCCTTACCTTCTTCCTAAACCCATGAAATTCCTCCTTCCTTATCCCTTCATAGATTGAGTATACCCTCTCGTAAACCGCTAATCTACTACCGTAAAGTTTTGGTAAATAACAGTTGGATAAAAGCCTTATTTTGTCTAAGACATATCTGACCTCTTTTTCACGGTCTATTGGATAACAACCTATAACGTCGAAATCCCTTATAATTCCTAATTTCTTTAGGACTCTTTTAGCCAAATAAAGACATTCACGATCATAATAAAGCTTAGATAGTGAGGAGGAAACCACGTAATATTTCCTTAAGTTAACCCTCATGTCGTGAATCTCTTCTTCAGACCTTCCAGCGTTCGCTATTGCCTCCTTCAAATTCTTGTTAGCGTAATCTTCCGGCCTCATTTAATAACACCGTTTACGTAGCTGATTATATCTTTATGAACTTCTTCAAAGCTTTTATTAGTCTTAATCACCCTTAATCCATACCCTTCAGCAATTCTTAACAAATGCTTCTGAAAGCTTTTAACATGAAGAGCGAAAGATGTGTACAAGTCCCTATTGATACATAAGTCCACTGAAGAGGCTAATGGGTCTATTTTACCATTTTTTGAAATAACCCTCCTCACTATAGTCCCGGTAGGGGCTATTAGAGCAATAGCTAAATCGGGCTTTATAGCAAAAGACAAGACCTTCTTAACCCACTCCTCCTCTAAACCCCTAGATAAGGCCCACGCCATCAAAGTGTAAATATACCCATCAGCTAGGACTATAAATCCGGAATTCAAAGCTTCCTTCACTTTGTATTCTATCTGGTCTGCCAGATCAGTTGCATAAGCTAAGAAAAGCGTTATCCTTTGAAACACTATATCCCTTTTAACTTGGCTAATCACATTTCCTAACAGCTCACTTGACTGCAAGCCAATAGTCGTAACACCATAACCTTCCTCTTCTAAGTATCTCTTTAAAGCTTGTAAGTGAGTGCTCCTACCGGAACCCTCAACACCTTCTATTGAAATTATAACACCCTTGTCCACCTTCTCACCCCTTTTTCCATAGAATTTCCCCAACCTTCTCTCTAATTGTCATCTGGATTTCCTTAGGAGGCTTCTTACCATCTATCACGACAAACCTCTCGTCATCGGAAATCTTATCATAAACACTTAAAACCATACTCTGATACTTCAAAAATCCATCTTCCGGTTTTTAAATCCGGGAAAATGTCTGATCCCGCTTCATTGGGCTTTATCTTATGCCTATTTTCCTTTAACCTCCTCAGAGCCTCTTGAGCTTCAACCCTAATGTAAAAAGTTATATCTGGCTTTATTGCAAATGAGTATAAGTCTTTAACCCATTCTAGGCTTAAACCCCTCACGGTGTCCCTAGCATATGCCGTATAAATATACCTATCACATATCACCGCATACCCAGCCTTATACATAGGGAGAATATACTTCTCGTACCTATCCGCAAAATCGGTAGCGTGAATCAAGCTATAAGTTAGTGGAGTTAGTAAGTTTTTCTTTTTTGCCTCCTTGATAGTCTCATGAAGCCATTCAGAGGAATTCCACTCTGTTAGATAAACTGGAACTCCTTTAGCTTCCAACCAGTCCTTTAACAAACGCGCTTGACTTGACTTACCAGAACCGTCTATTCCTTCAAAGGCTATCAAATGACCCTTCATTTCCTAACCCCTAATTCATAACTTTCAGAAATATCCTTAATTATTCTAGATTTTGAAATAAAAATATCCTTATCTATCATCTTCTTCACCTTATTATAATACTTCTTTTTATACTTCTTTGCGGAAGCACATAAGGTTGAAATTAAATTAATCTCATCAGCTGTAAAGCCGGGTAACGTTAAACCTCTTAGAATTTTATAACATGAGGAGTAAGGATCTAAGAACCCGGCCCCCTTGATTACTTGAATTAAATACGAGGAAACACTCACGTAAAAGTCCTTGGTCTCCGAAAGCACCTCTTCAAACATTTTTATGGGTGGATCGACATTGAAAAAGTAAGCAAACCCCTCCAACCAGAACTTCCTCAATTTGTCTAGCTCCTCTATTTCCTTATCCATAACACCACCTTCCCTTAAACCGAAAGATGAAACAATAATTTCGTCCTTACCCAAAATCTCCATTAACTCCCTTATGACTATCACGGCAGAATGAATTGTCAGAGCCCTATCCTTACTTATCCCTGGTAATTCAGCCCTCTTCTCGTAGCTCATAGAAGGCAAAAGTTTCGCGTATTTATCTATCCTACTAAAAGGGACTTTGTAACCATGTATTTGGTTTAGACTAGCTCCCTCCAATTTTAAGTCCATCTTAGCTATGGCCCTTAAATTCCCCCCACTACCAACTAAAACTCCTTTCTCAGCGGGTAAAGAGGATAAAAGAATCCTAGACTCTTTCCTTATCTCTTCCGGAGGCTTGTCATAGAGCCTTAAACCTCCTAAAGGGAATTGGTAAACTTCCTTAATTCTTCTGTCACGGAAGTAAACTACTTCTAAAGACCCTCCTCCTAAATCAAACATTATTCCATCAGTTACCGGTAAAGAGTTTATTACCGCTAAAGCCGAAATCCTCCCTTCCTCCTCACCAGAAAGTACTTCTATTTCCCTACCTACAACACTTGAAAGTTTTTTAGCTACTTCACCGCCGTTACTTGAAAACCTAAACGCACTGGTCCCAAAAACACGGTAGTCGTTTATCCCCTTTTCGTCCAAGAACTTCTTAAATTTCGAAAGGGTTAAAGTTGCCCTCTTAACGTTTTCCTCTGGAATTCCCTTGCCTTCAGATACTCCTAACCCGAGCCTTACGTAATCTTTTAAAGAGGCTGTAAGCCTAAAACTACGATTTGGAAAAATTGTGTAAACTGAGAGCCTGAAGGAGTTAAAGCCCGCATCAATTATTGCCTTATAATTCATATCCTCTTCAACAATTTTTGTGTTAGCAATAATGTAAGTTTTCCTTTGCCTTCTGCAGTATTAAGTTCTAAAACAGCAACGCCACCTTTTTTCATCTCCACTTCACCACCAGTAACATATTTAATAAAGGAGGATAAATGCGGTTCATGCCCTACAAGCATGACTGTTAGGGTAGAGTTTTGTGAGTCTAACTCCTTAAGCTTGTTAACAAGTGCTGAAGGTTCTTGGTCTGGTTCTAATTCCTTTATGGTTTCTATTTTTAAATCCTCATCTAACTCCTCTAAGACTACCTCAGCTGATTGGTAAGCCCTAGTGTATGGGCTCGAGAAGACTTTATCAATTTTATAATTCATGGAATCAATGAACTTAGCAACTCTCCTCATCTGTTTTATTCCCTTCTTCACTAATTTCCTATCCTTATCTTCAACTCCTTCAATCTTGGGTTCTGCATCACCATGTCTTACGATTATAAGTTCTAACATAGAAAGAATATTAGCTAAGGGGATAATAAGCATTTAGACAATAGCATATATAGATCACTATAAAATACATAGGTAGAGATTAAAAAAGTAATAAAAAGAAAAAGAACGTTTATAAGAAAAAAGACTCATATCTCTCCTTTCGCTTACATGCCGTTTGTCCCTACACTTTCATTTCAATCATGATCGAGTGTAGGGACTTAGCCCTCAACCACCTTTTGGGTGGGTCATGGGACTCCTTCGAGCCCAACGGCACGGGGCTCACATCTCCGTAATCACTCCCACCCTTTTGCCCACATCGGCGTGAGAGATCATCATTTATCAACGAAAGTTTGTTACAAACGGACAAAAAAAATTCTACAGCAGTTATGGGAATCTTAGGGAGGTAATACGAAAGACTCGGTATTAGCGAGAAGTTTTTATTTTTCAACGTTGTTCTACTGAAAGATGTTGAAGGAAAAGGTTGAGTTGGCTAGGGAGAGGCT
>JAPYVG010000100.1 GCA_028277025.1 Sulfolobaceae archaeon | reverse complement strand
GTAGTAGCGTTCTTCCTAGGTGGGACAACAACCTCAACCCCGGTCTTGTAAACCTCATTAGCGTCATAAGTTTTATCTCCGTAAAACTTCTTGACCTTCTTTCCCTTATCTTGTAAATCCTTAACTGCGGTCTCAACCTCGTTGGTGGTTACTTCGGCGTTTATTACGTTGAATTGGTCCTTATCAATTACTATTTCGATTTTGAGGAATTTTGAGTCCTTGGTTTTTCCCCATTTTGCGATAATGTATTGTCCTCCCTTGTTTGTGCTTATTCCCGTTGCGTCTGCTTCAAGTTGGTTATTTGCCTCTGGGAATTTTATGTTCATGTTTCTTACCCTTTCCCATATTGTTGAGTAGTCTAGGCTTGTTGGGATGATTTTCAGTCTCTCTAGTGCTCTCAATACTCCTTCTATGGCCCTATAAGGTAAGAACAAGTGGAGGAATGCTAGGAATTCGTTGAACTCCTTTGGTGTAGGTTTTCTTTGCATGCCTATTCTCCTCTGCTAGTAAATCCCACCAGTGTTCGAAGACGTAGAAGGGGAACATTAGGGTATATCTTGTTATGACGTTCTCGTCGTACTTGTGCCAATCCCTCTTGTACTTACTCTTTCCCATGGGTAATACTCGTAATTATTTATAAATTTTTGTATAATTCTGAAGTAGCCCACAAAGCAGTACTGGTGAATAAATTTATATAAGCTAACCTTTCTTTTTTACTTTAATGAGAAACATAATTTTACCTATATTAGCAGTAGCTCTAGTTCTTCTCGGTATATTGTTCTATCTACACCCACTACACCCAGGAGGCAATACTACAACTACCACCACTACAAATACTACTTTTTTCAATCCTGCATTAGTTGAAGGACCGCTTATGGCATGGACTAATACCAGTTTACTCTCACAAATACAACCAGCTAGCATTAATCAAACACAAACTACAACACAAACAACATCCGTGCAGACATCTACAACTAAACAACAGTGGTACGTTCAGTACGCCCCAGAAATTGTGATAGCGATATTGCTAACCCTTCTAGGACTTTTATACAAGAGACGCTCAAAGAAATAGCCCCTTATAAACTCTCTCTTTTTTACGCTTAATGAAGTGGAGGCTGTCTTTACTACTAATAACCCTCTTAATCTTACCTATGCTGTTCTTATCAACAAACGGATTTGCTGAGCGTTTCGGTTTTGGCGGTGGTGCTAACTACTCTACTTACTCACAGACTATTGTTATCCAGCCATCTTCTACACAACTGGTTAGAGTGACCCAAACATGATCCAGTCGGCAGATCCTTCAATGTGGGTAAGATTATAAGGGGTGTAGTATTTCTCATCAGCATTAACTTCCTTTACATAGGTATTCTTATACCCTTTTTTGTACAACACTTAACATTACAACAGTTCTTCACTTCTGGAGTTGGGATTGTGGGTTTAGCTGTACCAAGTGGTTTGGCGATCCACGTTATCTTTCAACACGTGATCGGCGGAGGAATTTTAGGCCCATTACTTTCTATCAAGCATAAAATTTTTGTAAAAGTGAAACAATTATTGAAATAGAACCAAAAAGAGGGTAATTATATTCCTTCTATTGGTTTCCTACTCACTTGGTCATTATATCAGTTAACGAAGCGTTGACCTCACCGTTCGCCAGAAATCCGTTTCTACTCACTTGGTCATTATATTAATTCGACCAACTTTTCTACGTCAGCTTTTAACACTTCAACGTTTTCTTTACTCAATCTAACCTCATGAAAACCCTCTACGTGAAGTAGCCACGCTGAAATCCACAATGACCTAATATTTGGATAGAATTTTTCAAGCTCATCTACAGCGTCAAAATAAAGCTTAGAGTTCCAATGTCCTATTCTGTTTACCTTAAAAATAACTCCTAAAGAATTTCTGAATGACAAGATCTTTATTGCCTCTTCAGCTGCTTTATAGTATTTTTCACTTGCTTGGAGTACATCACCCTTTGATAGTAACTCATCAGCCTCTTTCAACAATTTTTTTATTGAGTCTTTCGTCAGCAAGCTGGACTAATTTAACTATTTCCTCCCTATATTTTTTAACTTGACCTATATCAAGGTTAACAGTTACTAAAGCTACAGCAGAACCCCAACTTTCAATTATCCACTTTCCAAATTTTAAAGACAGTTCAAACGCAGTCCTATTAATCTTTTCAGCGTTCCAATTAGATGAAAGACCACTCTCAAGACTTGCTAAAATTTTTATTGCCTCTTCAGCTGCTTTATAGTATTTTTCACTTGCTTGGAGTACATCACCCTTTGATAGTAACTCATCAGCTTCCTCCAAATAAACGTCAGCTGAAGACTTTATGAACTGCATTGTGTATTATGTTTGCTCACGCCTTAATAAACTCTCAGTAACGCTCACGCCTTAACATTATAAGTGGAAAATCGATATAGAACTTGCGTAAGGAGTTTTGATACCTCCTAGGTATTGACGTGGGGAAAAAGTTATTAGTGAACTAGAGTAGCAAGACGTAACCGTAAATTTTCGGTTCAGGTAAGTAAAGTTCTAGGCTGTAACATTCAGAGTTTTTAATTTCACTCTTTTTATACATCTCGAATTGCTCTCTAGACAACTTATATAAGTCAGTTCCTAATGGTGCTTCAAAGTAAAATCCCCCTTTAAATTTAAATCCCATATAACACACTACTCGAGTATCACTAATTCCCCAAAATGTATCGGTAATGGTAACTGCACCGAAAAGAAAATCTTTACCATCAACCTCTTGTATAAATCGTTTGAGGTTATCGGGTGTAAATATGGGATTTAATAGGGACAATTTAATCGAGACCTCATTTATGTCTCCTCTCTTTTTGGGGAATGGGGACGATTTGATGTAGATTGTTACATAGCCTTTAGTTTTTGTAAAAACGTTTATACTAGGTGTTACGTTAATTTTCTTTCTACCAAACTTGACTTCTAAGGAATAATCTAATATGTTAATCTCTTTCCCCCGAGAAGTAACAACCATAGAGGGCTGGGCGGAATCCGTGTCTTTAAGAGTTAGTGCAACCCATTTGGAAGTAATTTCGACATATCCGTTAGGGTAATGAGTATCTTTAGTAACTCGTTTTAGTATTATGTTTACGGCAGTTGTACTATTAATGTAATCCATTACTTTTGGTAAATCGCTTCTATTTCTTAAGTAAGGAAGCACCTTATCTGCCAGATCCACTGGATTATCTTATCATGACAATATATAAGGTTTACCAGTGAGATCAGCTTGTTAGACCTTTTACTACCAGTGTTCCACTTTACTCTTTAGGAAGTGCTATGAGCGGGTTTGATTTATCTAGGCAGTAATAATAGATCCCTGCCTTTACCCCTTCCCACTCACAGATATCTGTAAAAATCAATTTATAGCCTATCGGAAATAATAAAACTGTAGCTTCTCCCTTACAGCCTGGAGTAAAATTTGGGACGAGCTTCATTTTTAAAGCAGGGTAAGGGAGCATAATAGAAGTGATCTTTATAGAAAATCTCTCATTACTCCTTCTTAAAATAGCCTTAAATTTATCATTGTTGATTTCAAGCTCTTTTAATTCCCAGACGCTGTAATCGTGATAAACCTCAAAATTAAGCCCCTTTACATCGTATATCTTAATGAAACTACCGCCGATTTCCACTGAGTCCTTTGAAAAAGTGGCTAAGACTTCTAATAATAATGCGTCAGTTTTACCAAGTGTGTAATACTCGCCTAACTTGTACACTACTCCTAATTCTTGAAGTAAATCGAGGGCTTTGATTACCCTACTTTTTTTATCAAAGTAACGTAATAGTTCATTGAGCCTTAAAGTCCTATAGAGTTTCAGCAAATAGATAATTTTACTCTCAATCTTACCATTATTACTCATAATGTGTTTTTATTAAAAAGGCAAGATATATTTTTTATGTTTGAGACCCTCATAGTATTAGACGGGCATGGATAATTAAGGTAAGAAAATTGAACGCGGAAAAAGAGGTCTACTAAGTTAGATGTGAATTAAATCTTTTATGTAGACTGTGGTCTTTAATAAATTCTTATTCGAAATCGTCAACCCGAATAATACCATTCTGTGCAATAAAGGAATAGAAATTTTATAAAGAGAACAATAATTTAATTCAGCTTGTAAAAATTCTTGCATTCTGTAGTATTAAAAAAGTCAATTGTGAGTGTTAATAGAATTAATTTCGTATATTATATACTTTTTTCCTTCTCATCGAAATAAACCGTTGGTATTACGACGAAATTTATGTTTAATTATTACTACTTATTTCATGATAAATATTTAAGTACGATTAAAATTCATATTTGTCATGTAGAATTTGTGTTTACAAGTGATCATTATTCTACCTTCCTTTTACTAGATATGTGGAGAAAAGGAATAACCCCTTTTTAATAGTTACGTATCCTTATTGGGTTCAAATTTGCTGTTATATAGGTAACTTTATATACGACCAAATTGTTAATAATACGTAAAAAATATATAACTATAATATAATTTGAATTTTTATGGGACTCAGCAATATAAGCTGTTATAACCCTTATTGTAACCAGATTCCGTTCGAAAGAATCTCGGATAACGAGTTATGTGAAATATAACGAGTAATCATCATTTCGAATAAATTTATTATACGTGAAAAATAATAACTCTGGACAGAAGACGCTAGAGTTTAACCGATAAGAGATTTACATATTGTTTAATATAGCATTTAGTCCTTCAATCAAGAAGCATTTATATTATGATAATACACTTCCGCAAGTCCCCATCAACTTTAACTTTACTACAACTTTAGATTAAGGTTCAATAAACAGTAAGTAAAAAAAGTAGACTTAATAAATATTAAAAAATTATTTATTATCTTGTTTTTACATAGGCTTCATTGCACGTTTTAACCTAATAACGGTTTTTCTAAATACATGTGAGTAAATGCCTTCAGCTTCTTAATTAGTTGTTTTCAAAGGAGCCTTATTATGTCTTGAGTATTACTGCAGCCACCGGTATGATATTACTAGCTGGGGGAGGAAGGGGTGGTGAGGTCTGAGTAGATGTTGTCTGAGTTATTGCGATAGACGATGTTGTTTCTGATGTAACTGGTGAAACAGTCGTTAAAGGGGGAGTTGATTTCTTTTGTAAAAAATCAAAAAAGAATATAATACCCCCTCCTATTGCGACTAATGCTGCTCCTAATCCTATGATAAAATAACGTCTGGAAGGGTTTTTTGGCGGTTGGTTAGCCATCTTAAGTGGGAACCCACATCTTAGACAATAAACCGCGTCATCTGGATTAGCATATCCGCACCTTTTACAATATATAACCATTTTAGTTCACTTATATCCTAAACTGATTAAGAGTATATAAGTATTACCCCTTAGAGTAATGCGTTTATTGATCTAAATGATGTCTAAGTCCTTGGAAGTGTGCTTAGAGGTATGCAAAAAGGTTTCGGATCAAGTCTATCTAATTTATTCTCTAATTGTTTTGAGGAAATTGATAATTTTCTATTATCTTATTCAAGTATTTATGTCAAACTTTTTATTTCATGCGAATATTCCCTTACTTTTTTATGCGAAAAAGTTTATTAGTCATTCTTCAGCACAGCAGTTATGGGAATCTTAGGGAGGTAATACGAAAAACTCGGTATTAGCGAGAAGTTTTTATTTTTCAACGTTGTTCTACTGAAAGATGTTGAAGGAAAAGGTTGAGTTGGCTAGGGAGAGGCT
>JAPYVG010000101.1 GCA_028277025.1 Sulfolobaceae archaeon | reverse complement strand
GGGGGATTATAAGGGCCGGGGATTACCTGGACTTCACCGGCGGGAGAAAGGCTATTAGTGCGGCTGCAGTCTTAGCTGCTAGGGAAATGGGAGCCCACTTAGTGACGTCTATTATACCTCATGAGGAATACGATGTGCTTAACAAAGAGTACTTAAGAGTAAAGGACGTGGCTTTGAGAGTTTATAGAAAGACGGATTGTGTGAAAAGCTTGTGTAATTTAGTTTCACCTCACGTTAGGACTATTGTTTTCTTCTGAGTGAATAGTGTAGCCCTCTAGAGCAAACGTGTTTGTAAGTCCATTTAAGTTCTCTGGGTATTAATTTTATGCCTAGTACTCCAACATCATGATGCATTCCGAAAGGGACGTGTGGGATATATTTCGTTTTTGATGACGGGAAAAACAATTTCATGATGCATTCCGAAAGGGACTGAAATTGGAAGTACTTGCAAGGGCTCCATGTGGGTTGTTAAGTCCCAAAGGGATTGAATCTTAGAAAAACCAAATACTTTGTCTATTCTCATGGAATTTATTAAAGTTTTTAAGCAACTTTATTTTTATATTTAAACTTAACATCCCGAGTATCTTCCAAAACTTAGAATTAAGCACAAATGTATGTGTGAGATTGCCTAATGGGGAAAAATCGTGTTACCTCAAGTTAGATTTCGACTACGGAACCCCAACCTTTCTCTGTGAAATAGCCTATTGAATCCTTTGAGACTTCTACGGTGGGCATTAATGCCAGTCTGATTTCTAACCTTTTGTCCCTATCAAAACCTAAGGAGATTAACCTATAAGTTATTTTCTTCGCCGATATGCTTGCCTTTTCGTTCCCCCATTCCACGTGATTATCGTCTCCTCTATCAATTATTGCGGGCGAAGCCAGTAATTTTTTACCTATCTTTCTAAAGTTTATTTCCTCTACGCTTAGTTTCGAGGGCCTCGACTCTCCCCCGAACGGGACTACCAACCCGTTTAATCTTTTCACATTTTCGTCATCAATTTCTATTAAAATTCCATATTTTTCTGGCTCTTCTTTATGAGATTTCCCGTTTTTAGTCCCTCCTTCATTCAGTATTCTTTTTGATAGTTTATATAAGTCGAGCATCTTTTCCATATAAATATAGCCTTCCTTAGTCATCTTAGTCTTTCTATCTATCGCTATTCCTATTCTTCTTTCAAAATCTTCCTCTTTAACTTTAATATTCTTCTCTTCTCCTTCAATATTACACTCCAGCCCTAGAGGGTACGCGTGAACGCAGATCGCTTGCTTTTCCTTACTTTTAGCGTATAACAGTGGGCCTTTAAATTTAGGCGCTTCATTACCTAATTTGGTAATTATGTATGCGTATTTTAAAAGCCCGTAAATTGTTGATGGCATAGGTAGCGGTTCAAAATAGCCACTATTTATGGCCCCTCCCAATAATATGGAGTTATATCCTCCCCATTTGAATACTACCGAACCTAGAGGTTTTATCAGTAAATACATGTTCGCTCACCTTTTGAGTAAGCATGATACTGCATAAATTATACTAAGGAACGTTTCCTTATTCTCACAAGCGTCACCATTACATACGCAATTTCCTATCATGTTATTTAGCTCATTATAGAGGTTTTTTGTGACTTTCTCATCGCTCGTGTTCCTATCAATTGCTCTATAAGCTAAACGCTTGAAGACCTCTTTTTCTCCTTTATATTCACTTATACTGATGGCATCGTAAATGAAACTATGGCTTATCTTCTTTTCAATTTCCATCAATTCAAGTATTTTTTCCACCAATTTTATTTGGCTATCGTCATATATTCCTTTATTACTGAATTTTAGTATACTGTAATCAAAGTTAGAAACTCCCCTGCCAGAAGATATGAAGACAACGTCTTTTCCTTCAACTCCGTCTTTTAGCTCAAGTAAGTAATTTGATATTGATAAGGATAACGGAAGGGGGTCTTTATAATGTGCTATAAATACGGAGTAACTCCTACCGTAAGCCCTTAAAGAGTCTACAACCATCCCCGCATACGACTTAAACCCGTCAAATTTATTGATAGAGCTGTCTGCGAACCTCCAATAGGATTCTCTAGTCTGAGTTACAGAATCTAAAACTACGTACTTTTCGTTAAACTTTATAGGCGATAACGCCAAAATGTCGTCACCACCTAAGTATATAGGTACAGCATGATTTTCGCGTAATATTTTATTATCAATTACAGCCTGGACAGTTAATGTCCTTGATAACGTATATGCGTAAGCTAAAGTAAGTGGAATTTGGTCATATATTTGCTGGTTAGGATACAACCTTTTCCTTATATCAATGAGAGTTTCCTCTACTTTAGACGAGCTGTTAACTATATTTTGGACTAACTTGTCATCTGCTCCTATTTCTTTTAAGTAATTCGCTATCTCTTCCATGTATTCCTTGATTGTCATGTGATCCCCCTTGCCTGGTAGTATTCCGCCCCAAAACCCCCTGCCCATGTAGTCTCCGTCTGCCTTAATAATTGCATAATATAAGTTGCCGTATTTCTTCAACAATTCTTCGTCACCGATATTACAGGCTGACTTTATGCCGGCATAGCACCTACAATAGTTTTCTGCAGCTGCAGGGTTTTTGAACACAGCATCAATATTACCACCAAATACCTCTTCCTCGACTTCAGGCAAGCTTTTCAGCATTTTCACATAATGTTCAGCGAAGTCTTCCATCGCTAATTCAGACGTTGAAGGAAACCTGTACTTTCTCCCCTCAACTTTTAAGCCAAGTTTTTCTAGGACTTTAAGTAGTTTATCTCCTTTCAATTCGCGTTTTATTGCACAGTATGGGCATAAATTATCCTCAGCCTCATTTTCATTATCATCTATTCTATCGTCACTGTGATAATATAAAATTGAAGGCAAAATACCGCAAATAGTGCACACCTTATATGGCCGTGCTGTCACTCTAGTAATAACGTCGCTTATTAGACTTCCATAAGAATATTTCACTCTATTGTATTCTGAAGCCCTTCTGTACAAATACTCAAAGAATAGGGAATATTCTAACGGAAATGTTCCTTCTTTACACTTTACCTCTTTAAGCCCTACTTTTTGCGCGTACTCTTTGAATATGGCATTTACACTCACAACGTTAATTACGAGATTTACCGGTGGATTTTCAATAGCTTTCGTAATGTATTCACCTAATTTTTCCCACTCGCCTATAGCCTCTTTTGCAATGCTTTTCCACGCGTTGTAAAAGTTCTTTCTGAGCTTATCCTTTATCTTTTCTGTATCATCTTCAGGCAATAGTAATATTACCTTTTCGCTCATCATCGATATCCTGGGATCATCTTCTAACCCCGCATACTTTTCTCCGTATTTTTTAACCTCAGACTTGCTGTTTTGAACCTTATTATAAAGCCAAGCTATAAAGAAGTGATTTAAGCTCAATTCTGGCCTTAAAGCTATATCAGGCCCGTATTTTTCTACGAATTCTTCTATGGATTTCCACAATAATGCTGAAGATAGCCAACTGGAAGCCCACAAGTCCCTGCTTTTTCTGCTTATGGATATGAACTCTTGTATAGACGGAAATTCTAAAACTGCTATAGAACCCTTAAACCTTAACGTATCGCCTTCACAATCTATTATATTTAACATTGCAGCAGTAGCAGTTGCATGGTCGAATATTGTGTGAGTGGGTACTCTAGTATCTGCTAATGGTGGGGTGTTTGGGAAGTACTCGTACCAAAGCAGTGGGGATAAGAAATAAGTTAAGTGGTATTTTATTTCCCCCTTTTCGTTATTTACAATATTCACAAGTCTATTCTCATAATTCTTTACGTCCTGCTCAGATATTTGGGTTCTATCTAATTTAAATCTTTTTGATGGAGAGAATATATTTAGCTTAAACAGCACTTTATTTACCCCAGCTTGATATTCCGATGCGTTACCGGAGTATAATATGTTGATAATCCACCTATCTATCGTAGAAGATAATTTGTCTGCAGCTTTAATTTCTGGGGGTATTTCATTTATCTCTATTCCTAACTTTCTTAGTAATTCTATTGCTTGCTTCTCATGGCTTTCTCTGATATTCCCCGTGATTATCCATGCCTTCCAAGGAGGGTCGTGGAAATAGGCTATTAGTTTTTTATTTAAGAACTCGGACATTTTAACTCCACCCGTTTAGATATAATTTCTAAATTACCATAACCCCTACTAGTCCTTCTTCCCCAACCCATTCTTGTGGAAAAAATAATTGATTGTAAGAGTGAAGTGAAAGCGTTCTTACCGCACTCTTCTAACTCTTTCTTATCAAACGCTAAGAATGTAGTAAATTCAACCCCTTCATTTATAGCTAGGAATTTAATGGGGACCGGCATTACGTTGTACTCGTTATTAACTCCCTTATAGTGAGGATTAATTATATCATAAGTGAGTATTTTTCCACCGTTTGTAGGATAAGAGTCAAAGAATATTACTTTACCCACGCCGTTATTATCTCCGAAAACGCATGAGGTCAGCTCACTATCTCCAGTCAGTTCCATAAAATAGTCCCTTATTATCCCCTTTATTGTAGAACCGGGGATATAAGGAACATCGAGTATTAAGTCCCAGGCCATAGGTACTTCTGTTATAAAATAGATCGGCCCCCATCCGGCAATAAACTTACGCAAAGTCCTGAATTTTATTTCTATGAAACATTTATTGGACTTCTCTAAAGCCTTACGCAAATCGTTAACGTAAGCAGTAATTAGGCTAAGGTTTAAGCTATATGAAGACAGTTGCCTCATCGCGTTTTCCTTAGCGTCTAATCTAGCTTTGGAGATATTACTACTGTTTTTTAAATAATCAATGTAAGTTTTTATTGCACTAAGTAATGAGTTTACCATTACCTACACCTTATCATGCGTTGTAATATATTTGTGTAATTTTCAATTAATTCTCTTAAGTTTCCAAAGGCTAACTTAGGATTATTTAAGGCCAATTGCCTTTCGTGATTAGTTAGTCCACTCCCGTTCATTAAATCCCTCACCGGTCTTACTACAACGTTAAGCTGAGTGGCTATATTACCATTTGTATGTACGCCTATATGTACTATATTGTTAATTTCGTTTTCGTGATCTCTCAATGATAAAAACGGAAGGATTATAATCTTATCCTTAAAAGGTGAGAATACATACATTGATTGCCTTCTAATATCAACAATATCATTACCTCTTAAGGCATAATATCCTGTAATACCCCTAAGTGGTTTATAAGGCTTACCTGTCTTTTTATCAGTCTTAATGTTATTATCTAACTGAAAATTTGTTGTAATAATGTTATGTAGATTCTGAGGATTTGTTTGAAGTTTATATCCATTAACACTAGTTTTAAACACAACTACGGAATGTCTCGGCAATCCATATATAAAGGTGTGAATATAACCTCCTTCATCTGTATTTTTAGCCCGGAAAACTGTGGTCTTGAATGTTACTTTCATTACGGCGTTCTGAATGACACCCAACTGCTCACATTTGTCTGCCTTACAAGGTATGATCAAGATAGAGTCCGTATTATTTAGTTGAGCAAGAGGTGCTAAGGGTACTGCAGACTGAGTCCATGAATTCACTCTATTACAATTAGTAACTCTCCTAAAGACGTTATAGAATTCATCAAAAGCCCCTCTTACATCTCCTTGTAAGATTTTATTACAGATACTATTTGCGATGTTAGGGCAAGTATTCGGGACAAATCTGCCGAAGCCCCTATTAGCACCT
>JAPYVG010000099.1 GCA_028277025.1 Sulfolobaceae archaeon | reverse complement strand
ACCACACTCTACAGATCTGACTAATATGTTTTATATAAGGGAAATAAGGAGCATGAGGCCGAGAGGTTGAACACAAATTCATGAAACGTCAATGAAAGTCCGACCCCTAACTATACCCTTACCTATAGTTTCATGACCTCCGATAACTAAGTAATTTAATTTATTTTTAATAGAATTAAATAATTCTAAAGCGCTCTGTGACCCACCGTCTTTCTTACCATCTTCCCTTACTAACGCCACGCTCATGAAATAAGTATCATGAGGAACATATTCCTCAGACCATAAGCCCCCAATCTCAACAGTCTTTTTACCCCTGTCTATCCTTATCCTCCTAACCCTAATCAAAGACCTATTAATAATATCCTTGCCTATATTACCCTCAAAGACTGAAATAGGTTTATTCACACTGGGTGGTATAAGCCTGGAATATTTGTTTTTTAAGTCATCATTTTCCTTAAACTTAAAATAACTCTCATTAACTATTACTTCCAAGTTTCCATTTTCATCGGCCTTATAGAACTTAACGTCATCATTCTTCTTATCGAGATTACCTTGAGTAAGTGAGGAAACAGCATCAAGATAAGACTTTACAGTATCTAAAAGCTCAACAGTAGTAGCATAGGCATAAACTCCACTAAAACCATTGTAGACCGAAATTATCCTAGCTGGAATTAAGAGCAAGACCGCATCTAAAATTGAACTTTAGACGCTTCATCCGCACTCTCATCCTTACCGAATAAATAAAATACATCACCTTTTTTACTATCTTCATAAGTTCTTAAAAGAAAGGACTTTATTGAACCCTTTAAACTTGAAGCGTAAATTGTAGGGTAACCTAAACTATCCCTCTGGAAGGGTAAGTCAATCTCTTCAGAAGCAGTAGAACCACTGCCAACGTGACAATTCGTAACTGTAAATATATAAAAAACATGGGCTTTCGCAAAGTAGTTAGCCATTATATAAAAATATATTTACTAATTGTATATCTTTTTTTTACTCCAATACTTGTGATTTATGGAAAATAACCCCTTTCTTTAAATGTATAATCAAGTAAATAGGACTAGTATCCAGTAAGACCTAAAAGACTTTACGGGTCACCTCAAAAAGTATTCCTAAGTAGGAAAACATGTTCATGGAGACTGAGATAATCCTTCCCAAAGTCCATATTTCAATGAAAATTGTGAGAGGACGGCGATTATTGAGATCCCCACCTTATTGTGAGGTTTCCTGTTATTGCTCCCTCTGTAAACATGTCCATTCCTACAATTATTGACCCAATGGCATTATTCATCAGAAGGAAAAGGAAGAAAAAATAATTAGGTGTAGGAATATTATTGATACTATTATTAAAATTGTAAGATATAATATTTTCGATTACATAGAGCTAACAAGTCATAGCACGTAGGCCTTGGGCTATAAACGCTTACAATTATTATTTTAGGAAGAAAAGATAAATAAAATTTTAGATAAAAACCTCATATTTTTAGGTATAAATGAAATTATAGTGATTATTTCGTCTTTAGTGAATATTTTAAGCCCCCTAAATACTACTACAGAGCCCAAGGCTAAAATTAAATCTATAACCCACGAGTCTACAAATAACATAAAAATACCTACGAATACTATCGCAAGGATTACACTTATTTCTCTATTAGATAGATTAAATACTCCACTCCTAACAGCATAAGTTGTTACTTCAACGGAATACATTACATTAACTATTAATTGAGAGATAGCCGCTCCTAGAATTCCGATTTTAGGAATAAGAAAATACGATGTAGAGACAACGGTTATACCATTAATTACTGCTATTAATATGAAAGGCCTTAAGTTTCTCTTGGAAGCGACTATTATACTTGATAATGATGTAAAAGGAACCGATAATGTTAGTGCCAATAAGAGAATGATTAGAGCTTGTATCCCAGAGGCATATGCTGGGAAAAACTTATAGACTACACTTATAGCAATAGGAATGGAAATAATTGCAGAGAATATAGATATTAATGAAAGCACCTTAAAGGTTAATGCACTAATTTTAGTTTCATTACTTCCCAAGGCTTTGTAATATGAACTTGAAGGTAAGATAACACTGTTAAAATTACTTAAAAACATCGAAGGGACTCCTCCTACTAACGCAGCGAACTGATATATACCTAGGTAATAAGAGCCTAAAAGATATGCAGTAATTACTCTATCTCCTTGTGTTGAGAGAAATGATGAGGATGCTGATAAATACAGAGGGAAACTCTCTTTAATAAAAATCCTTATACTTTTTAAATCAAGAAATAATTGCACACCGCCAATTTTCCTAAATATAGATAAATAAGATATAATGGTAGAAATTAACCCACCTAGAGTCCAAATGCCTATTAGTAAGTAAATGCTGTTGAGTAGTACTGCTATTATTGATAAGCCCCACCTGAATATTATCATGACGTAATTTGCTATTGTGTATTCTGTGTATAAATCTAATCCTAGCATTACTGCTGAGGCTGAGTTAAATAAAAGGTAAATGAATAAGTAAGGTATTGCAAATTTTATATATGTAGGAAAGAGGAGAAAGGCGAGGAGAAAAGGAAAAGAAAATAACGGGTAAAATAGCATACTACTAATGATCCTCTTATCTATATTCTTGTTAGCATAAAGGTAAGCGGTTTCTCTTGTTATTATAGAACCTCTTATAGGAAAAAGGAAGGCCGCAACTATGATTTCTAAAAGTTGTAGTATAGCTACTTTCCCGAAGAACTCAGGGGTCGAGATTTTTGCAGTTATAACGAAGAAAACAAATGCTATAAGTACGTTAATCATTGTTATGCTAATAGACTTTAAGGCATTCTTTATTGGATTCATTCACAACCTTCTCAGTATATTAATATTTTAAAAAGTTAATGCTGATTGTTTGAGTTACTCATCCTTCTTCTAATGTACTAGTTTAATTGACTAAGCCTATACAATTTTTTAACTATACAAGTAACTGTTTTTAAGTGAGAGTATATGGGTTTAAGAAGTAAAATTTTATTTGCACTAAACGTGTTATTAAGGCCTTATGGCTTTCAAAACTTATTACACTTTTATATAAAAAGGGGAAAAATAAAATTTCCAAATAACTTTTCTATAACAATTAACAAAAATAATTTTAGAGATATAGTAGAACTCTACAAATTTGCGTCTATGTACGGAGTGAGAATTAACGATCATTGGAAAGTAAATGAGCAGAATTATACTATCACTACCCCTTGTGGAATTACGCTTTCTTTAGAAGCTTTTAACGCGCTAATATTTGCTGAAACCTTTTTATACGATTCTCACTTCGTGGACTTTGATCTTACCGGAAGGACTGTAATCCACGCCGGTGCTTATGTCGGAGAAACTGCACTATATTATGCTAATAAAAGAGCTATAGTTTACGCTTTTGAACCAAATCCAGATTGTTACAATGTAGCGGACTTAAACCTCAAACTTAACCATGAATTAGCTAAAAATATAGTTCTTAAGAATTATGCTATAGGTGAGGATGGTTACGTAGAATTTCCGAAAATAAAGTGCAGTGGAGGTGCCAGTGTTTACAGTAATGTTAAGGATAAAGTTAAAGTTAGGAGCGTAAGTATTTCTACGATTTTAAAAGAATTCAAGATAAATAATCCAGATATACTTGATATAGATATTAAAGGTGAGGAGTTTAAAATTATATATGATAGAAGTTTAGAGAAATTTAAGATAATAAGAATAGAATACACAACTGAGATGGAAGGCAAAAAACTAGGTAATGTGGATGACATAATAAATAAGTTAAGAGAATATGGCTTTAATAAAATTAGAGTTTATAAACATAATGAGGGGATATACGATCTTTCTGAACATGGAACAATACACGCAGTTAAGTAACTCTCTAGTTCTTGTATTTGATAAAAATTTTACTCTTAAGCTTAAATACACCAATTATCGTCATTTATGTTATGTTCTTTATAGTGGCGATTAATATCCGAAGTATTGTTTTAGCTTTCTTATTCCTTCTTCTAGACCGATTTTAGGAGTATATCCTATTATCTCTTTTAACTTCTTTACATTAGCTACTCTATACTTTGAATCTCCAGGTCTTTCTTTTTCATAAATCACCTTAGCTCTTTTACCTAATACCTCCTCAATGATCTCAAGCAATTTAAGATTAGTAATGCCGACTCCCGTGCCTACGTTATAAGTCCCAGTTATACCTTTTTCAATTACCTTAAGCATTACATTTATTACATCTTCGACATAAATATAGTCTCTAGTATTATTACCGAAAACTGTAACTGGCTCGTCTTTATAGACTTTAGTTAAGAATCGTGTAACTACACCACAATATTTACTCCTCTCTCTTCTAGGGCCGTAAACATTAAATAATCTGAGATTCGTAACTTTAAAACCATATACTATACCGAAAGTATTGTTGTAAATTTCTGAAATAAGTTTAGTAGCGGCATAAGGTGATAAGGGTTGTAACTCGTCTTCTTCAATTAAAGGTCTTTCTAAGTCCTTGTATACTGAACCAGAAGACGTGAATATGTAATGACTATCTTTACTTGCATGTTTACTAAAGAGATAAAGTAGGTTAAGGTTAGTGTTAACATTGTAGTTATGATAAGAAATTGGATCCTTCACGGAGGATGCTAAGTCTCCTCTGGCAACTAAGTTTACAACTACGTCAAAGTCATTGTCATTAAAAATCTTAGATAAGGAGTCTAAATTACTTACGTCGAGGTTAAAGAACTTAATTTTATCGATACTGTTTTCTAAATTCTTAAGATTGCCGGAGAATAGATTATCGACTACCACAACATCAAAACCCTCAGACACTAAAAGATCAACAAGGTGACTTCCTATAAACCCAGCACCACCAGCCACTAAAACCTTCATTGTAGGTACTGCATAAAGAATAGATAGTAGCAATATTAAAATTTAACTTCTTGTAGCATTTTAGGGAAAATCTAGAGTTAAATAATTTTCAAAATTGTGTGGAGATAAATTTTGAAGTTCCATTATATACACATTAGACCTTTATGGTATATCATAAAAAATTAAATATACAGCAGTTATGGGACTTTAACGTAACTTAAAGATTTTCATCAGCCCCGACGATCCACCTAAATAACGTTCAACGAACCTGAGGAACGCCTCCACACTCCTCAGGTTAAGAGCCCCCACCAGCTCCCTGACGACGTTGGTCATGATGGTGAAGATCGTGAGGTAACCCTGAAGCCTCTCTCTCCTCCAGAACGAGGAGTCCTCCAGTCCAAGGGCCTTGACGTCCCTGTGGAGCTCCTCAATCTCCCACCTCATCCTCCATGCCTCCTCCATCTCCTCCTCACTGAGCGAGAGATCGGTCGTGTAGAGATACTTCACGCGTGTCCCGGAGTCACGTTCCCGGACTAGCAACTTTACCGTAATCGCTTGGTATCCAAGGGTCAGGTCGGCGTAGTAGACTCCGGGGGGGTAGGTCTCCCACTCGGAGGTGCCCCTCCACCTCCTCGAGGGTCCCATGGGACGACTCGACCCTGAGCTTGGTTGGACTTGAGCTCAGACACCACGTTTTCCTTCACGAGCTTCTCTGGCTAATACCACGAGTCGAAGACTACCCTTGACACGCGGAAGTACCCCTTGAGCACGTCCAACATCTCCCTGGCCAAGTCGATCTTGGTCTTGAACTCGGTGACCATCCCCAAGTCCAACATCTTCCTCACGGCGTAGGGGAAGGCCCCCACCATGAACGTCCTGCCCGTGGAGAGGTCTGCTATGGCGACCGTGAG
>JAPYVG010000020.1 GCA_028277025.1 Sulfolobaceae archaeon | reverse complement strand
CTGTGCTGTATTATAATAAGCCCTTTGATGCTAGTGAGTAAAGCAGGTTTCATCACTTGCGTAAGTAGTGTGGACTATGCTTAATTTTTCATGGAAAGGTTTTTATACCGGAAGCTCCCCATGCCGTTTACGGGAGCTAAACCACTCCCCTCGAGGGCATGGGGAGTTTCATTGAGCACCTTCCTCCCCCTCACATTGCTCATCGAGTTCATAGTGGTGCCCTCCGATTAATTTTTGTAAGTAAAGTTTATAAGCTTTACTTTAAATAATTAATCATGGTTCAAGTTACATTCCATTCAAAAATATTCTCAATGGGCCATGATAAGTACGGTGACCCGAAATACGCAATATATGTTCCTAAAAGCGTTCATGAGAAGATTAAGGGCTTGTTGGAAAAGGAGGTGGTCGTAATTGTTATCCTACCAGATGATGAGGAATAGGATTATCTGTTCTAGGGAAGCCCTCGAAAACTTTCAATTCGTTACGATAAATGGTAGAGTCTTATTTAACGAGAAAGAGAGGGTCGTTAGGATTGCTAGGGCTTACTCACAAGTAGTTAAGAGTGCCATTAGACCATTGTTTGATGGGAAAAGTGTAGACGAGTTAACAAAGGAATTTTACAACGTTTTACCAAACTACGTTTACCTAGAAACAGCTTTAAAGCAAGCTAAGACAATTACTGACGGTTTATTGGAGAGAGAAGACGAAAAGGGCGAGATAATACATGCAAGGATAAGGAGGTTCTGGTTCGGTAGTAGGGGGAATAAAAGCGATAAAGGGAACAGAAATATTAAGTTCCACGTTTTTCAAGACCACGTTGAAGTTAGAGTTAAAGACCCGTGGGGTAAGTGGGTTCACGGGAAGGCGTACTTCGGCAAGGAGTACTTATCATTGCTTAAAGAGTTAGAGGATTTAGCGAGTAAAAAGGAGGAGGGTTATGGTGTTATAGTAAGTTTCAAGGATCACCCTATGATCCACTTCCAAATCCCACTCTGGTTGTACTTAAAACACTTCTCTTCGCCGAAACCCAACGGTTACGGTTTGGTTGCCGGTTTTGATTTAAATAGTGATAGGTTGAACGTTGTTGTGATTAATGAGGAGGGTAAAGTTGTTACTAATAAGACTTTTTGGTATTCGGATGTTACTAGACCGGGTTTTCCTAAAGGGAAAGCTATAGCTTTGCGTTTATATGCTCTTTCGCAAGCTCTTAATTTCCTATCACGGATTGGTGTTGATTATGTTATCTTTGAGGACTTATTCCTAGTTAAGAGGAAGAGGTTCACCAGGAGTAGGAGTGGTAATAGGAAGGTTTCGCGTTTTGCTAAGAGGCAAATGTTAATTCACGGTGTTATTAAAGCACTTAGGTTGGGTTTCAACGTTATTCTAGTTAACCCTAAAGGTACTACAAACTCGGAAGAACACGACAGGGTAATGAGAGAGAAGGGTTTTGATAGGCATACAGCCTCTGCTTACTTAATAGCCTTAAAAGGATTAGGAATGTTAAATGATATCAAATGATATAAAATTCACGGCTTATCGGAAACTGTTGTCAACGGCATACTATATTGCTTAGTTCGCTCTAGTACTTACGATATAGGAATTAAAAAAGTATCAATTTGATTACAATCTCGAATTTAGCTCTATGACTATGTTACGAGCTTTTCTATTAAGGGTTAATATGGTGGCGGGTATCCTCCACCTGGAGGATATCCTCCCGGATAGCCTTGAATTTGTCCTCCAAATCCTTGGGCTGGAGGAGCTGAACTTACTACTTGGGCTACGAAATTAAGTAATTGCTCCTCTTGTGCATAATTTTGATAAACGTGATAAGCGTCAAAAGCCGCTCCTCCTATACCTAGAAGCGTTAATAATTTGTTGTGTAAATCCATATCACTAAAGAAGGCGAAGCCCCCAGCCGCAGCTAAGGGTAATAATTCTTGCAACCAATTAGAAATTCCAGTTTCTACAAATACTGTTCCAGCCCCTTGGCAAATCCTTATAGTATAAGCTTTGTTTGAATCTGTTAAGTAACCGAAAAGACTTGTATGCCTAGCTTGAATTATAGCCATATTTGGGCTTACCATTGGATTTACTTGAAACCCCCTTCCGTTTAAGTAAGCCGTCACTTGGCTAGCAACATATTGCATATCAATTGGGTATGATACCGGTATAGTCATTTGTTTACCTCCAAGTCCTACCGGCTGACCACAGCCAGCAAAACCAAAAGTTGGTTGTCCGCTCATGCTGAAAAAGGGAAAACCCATAATCTGTAATCCTTTTGCCTTAATATAAATATTTCTACTACATATTCAAAACCTTATTTCTCACGTAAGGTATAGTCATAAAGTTTATTAGCAAAAATATAGTAGATGTAAAATGCAAGTCCCGCCGTAGCTCAGCCCGGTTTAGAGCGCCCGGCTGTAGGCGAAGGGTGCAGTGACCGGGTGGTCCGGGGTTCAAGTCCCCGCGGCGGGATTGTCTTCTTTTTCTCCTTTAGAAGTCAGTAAAGACGAGGTTTTATAATTATAAGAAGTGCGGGGGGTGGGACTTGAACCCACGCAGGCCTTCGCCAACGGGGATCTCACCTAAAGGGTCCTGAGCCCGTCCCCTTTGACCTTGCTCGGGCACCCCCGCAATATTAAAAATCTCAATATGGCTAAAAAGGTTTAACGCCGGGGGCGGGATTCGAACCCGCGTGCCCCAGAGGGGCAGTAGGTCGCCCGCTTTTAACGCTGGAAATGGTCTCGAGCCTACCCCCTTAGTCCGCTCGGGCACCCCGGCAATATAAAAATACTTTATGCTCAAAAATAAAATTATGCTGGAGTATAAACTGGTTCTTTCTCTGTTGAAACTCTCTTCTCATTCTCTATTACTACTCTTATGTGTTTCGGTATACTGAAAATCATTTCGTGAGTCTCGCCGTCATAGAACCTTAGTTCGCCGTTAATCCTCTCGTTAATTAGCTTATCCACTTCACTTGCTGTAAGTTTGGCTGGTGATACAGAATCCGAGGCGTATACAAACCCCCATAATCCGTCAAATGCTGGAACATAAACTATTCCAGCTGAAGTATATTTAAACACTTGTCTTATAGTGTTATATATTATAGAAAATGTATCAAGACTGAAAGAAGGGGAGGTAGCTTGAGTTGCTATTCCTCCCCCTGGGTTAAGTACTCTCTTTACTGCCTCATAGAATTCTTTAGTATAAAGTAATTGGGAAGGAGAGTCTTTTAGTGGGTCTGTTAAGTCAAGTATTACGGAATCAAAATTCTCTTTACTTTCTTTTACAAATTTATACCCATCCCCTATAATTAATCTAGTCCTCGGATCATCAAAGCTTCCTTTATGCCATTCTGTTAGATATTTTTTAGCGAAATCTACTACTACAGGATCTATGTCTACCATTACAGCCTCTTTAACACTTTTATGCTTTAATACTTCTCTTAGCGTAGCTCCTTCTCCTCCACCTAAAATAAGGACTTTAGAAGGATTGTTTAAAGAAACTAGTAACGGATGTACGAGTGTTTCGTGGTAAATGTATTCGTCAGCTATTGTAGATTGTATCTTACCGTCGATTATTAGTGCCTTTCCAAATCTAAAGAGTTCCACTAATAATACTCTTTGGAATTCACTTCTTTCCTCGGCAATTACCCTTTTTATTGCATGTGCATGATATTCGTAAGGGGTTTGCCATTCTGTATGCCAATGCCATTCAAACATTATACTAATCTCACTCCGTTAACTTTCTTGTTTTGCCAACTATATCTTCTGATTTTCTTTGTTCTTCCAAAACCACAGGCCGCACAGTAACCTTTCCTTACATTAAAGGAATTTCTTCCGCATCTTCTACATCTTATATGAGTTGGCGATTTATTCATCTTTCCAAATGACGGTGTACCTTTCATTATTTATCTATAGTGAGTTTAATATAGTCGCTTATAACTTTAACCACTTAGCTTTAAAAACCACAAACAATAGTTTTTGTAGATAGTCAATGTTTAAGGACAAAGATTTCGTCTATATTGATTACGTTGCTAGAGTAAAAGATACTGGAGAAGTTTTTGATACAACAATAGAGGAAGAGGCAAAGAAATCAAATATTTATAATGCAGAAACTAAATACGGGCCTAAACTGGTAATTTTAGGAGAGCATAATATTATTCCAGGTTTGGAAGAAGCCTTATATCAAATGAGTGTAGGAGAGGAAAAAGAAATCGAGATACCACCAGAAAAGGCTTATGGTAATAGAGATCCTACAAAAGTTAAGACAGTCTCTTTGGGAGAATTAAGGAAGCAAGGTGTAAATCCTTATCCAAATATGATAATTAGGTTGTCTAACGGTTCCTATGCGGTAGTAAAAAGCGTGTCGGGAGGTAGGGTTATTCTGGATTTAAATCACCCTTTAGCGGGGAAAACTTTAGTCTATAAAGTTAAGGTAGTTAAAGTGCTTGAGAACGAAAAAGATAAGATAAACGCTTTAATAGAAAGGTGGTTTGGTAGTTCGGTAGCCCAGAAGTTTGTGGTTGAGATCTCAGAAGATAAGAAGAACGTAAAGGTCACGATTCCTACGGATATTTATCTAGTGGAGGACTTACAGTTAAGGCTTTTTATGTTAGCTGAAGACATAATTAACTTCGTGATCCAGGAAGGAAACGTAAGCTTTATAGAGAATTTCAACAAAGAAGTTTTTAGCTAATTACTCCAGTTTCTCTAGCTATTTTTTCAGCTGATTCCCATGTAAGTCCTCTATCTCCTAGAATTGTATAACGTTCGGGTCTTATCGTATGTGCTATTGTTAAAGCTTTTATAACACCTTCATCCGGGATTCCTATTTCTTTCGCTTTGGTAGGTAGTCCTACTCTTCTCATTGCCCTTTTTATCTTCCTCCAATTAATGCCGTGTACATATGCCATTAAAATAGTCCCTAAGGCTACCAGTTCGCCGTGTAGTCCTACATTAGGGTAGAGCATTTCAATTGCATGTGCAAACAAATGCTCTGAACCGCTTGCCGGTCTAGTACTACCGGCCATGCCCATAGCCACTCCGCTACTTATTAACGCTTCTGTAAGAGTTCTAACTCCCGCCTTAATATCTTTATTTAATATCCTAGTACAAGAAAGGGCGTGCTTTGCGGACATTAAAGCTAATGATGCAGTATAATCTCCATAATATTCTCCTCTAAGCTTTGAGGCTAATTTCCAATCTCTTACTGCAATTATCTTACCTATTGTATCACCTATTCCAGCATTTATTAGTCTCCTAGGAGCAGAGGACAGTACATTAATGTCTGCTATTATTGCCAAAGGCCCTTTAGCTTTTATAGATATAGGTTTCCCTAGTCCTTTTATTGCTGCAAAAGGTGAGGTTATCCCGTCATGAGAAGGTGCTGTGGGAATACTTATAAAGTCCTTATCTAGCCTGTGGGCAACATATTTTGCAACATCTATTACACTTCCTCCTCCGACTCCTATAATTATGTTCGCTTTTATTTGTTTTGCGAACTCTTCTACTTTATAAGCCTCTGAAATATCAGCGCTTTGTACTTCTATAACTTCGTGTTTGAAGGCTAAGTTATCAGTTATTTTTTCCGTTACAATTTTCTTTACTAAAGGTCCAGTAACTATAAGAAATGGTTCTTGTAAATTAAGGTCTTTAAAATAATTATTCACGTTTTGTAATAGATCATTTCCGATGTAAACCCTTTTGGGCAGATCTATAATATGTTCTTTAATTTCCACACCTTTATATAGCAAGAGTTTAAATATTAAAAGTTAGCATACCTACTCTTGTAGACTACTTCTCAAAGTTGGTGGAATTTGTGAGCTCAGTCAGATTGAATATAATAGCAACAATATATAATAACCTACCAAAGGAAGCACAGATAAGTAAAATAGAGTTTGAGGGCCCAGAAATAGCCATATACGTTAAAAACCCAGCAATACTAGCGGATAAGACAGAAGTATTAAGAAAAATAGCTAAAGATATAAAGAAGAGAATAGTTTTAAAAGCTGATGAAAAAGCGAGAAAGGATAAAAAAGAGACTGAAGAAATAATAAAGAACTTAGTACCTAAAGAAGCTGAAATAGTAGATATAAAGTTTGATGACGAGTTAGGAGAAGTACTTATAAAGGCTAAGAAGCCTGGGTTGGTAATAGGTAAAGGAGGAACAATACAACAGAAGATATTTTTTGAGACCTATTGGAGACCCATAATAGTAAGGGAACCTCCAATAAAATCTAGAACTTTAGACAGTATAATTACCCACATTTACAATGAAACGGAGTATCACGCTAAAATGCTCAAAGTCTTCGGAGAGAGGATACATAGAGATATACTGTTTAAGGACAGATATGTAAGGATTACAGCACTGGGAGGTTTTAACGAGGTAGGAAGGTCAGCAGTGCTAGTAGAAACTCCAGAGAGTAAGGTTCTTCTGGATGTAGGCCTAAATCCAAGCGTTACAGGAGGGGAGAGACTATTCCCCAGATTAGATATAGACCAAGTAAGGCTAGAAGACATAGACGCAGTAGTTATTACTCATGCACACTTAGACCATTGCGGGATGGTACCATTGCTCTTTAAATACGGTTATGAAGGCCCAGTATATACTACAGCACCAACTAGGGATATAATGGCGTTAATGCAATTAGATGCATTAGACGTTGCGGAAAAAGAGGGAAGACCAGTACCTTATACAGCTAAAGAAGTTAGGAAAGAATTGCTTCATACAATAGTATTAGATTACGAGGAAGTTACTGATATAGCACCGGATATCAAACTTACGTTTTACAATGCTGGGCACATTATAGGTTCGGCAATGGCACATTTGCATATAGGTGAAGGTACTCATAATATTGTTTACACTGGTGACTTCAAATACGCAAAAACAAGGCTATTAGATAAGGCTAATGACGAGTTTTTAAGGGTTGATACAATGATAATGGAAACGACTTATGGTGCGCAAGAACAAGAGAACAGAGACGAGGCTGAAGCAAAGTTAATAGAGATAATAAACAGAACAATATCTAGAGGAGGAAAGGTGTTAATACCAGTATTAGCTGTAGGAAGAGGGCAAGAGATAATGTTAGTACTTAATGACGCTATGAAAAAGAAGTTAATACCAGAAGTACCAATCTATGTTACTGGATTAGTTGATGAAATAACAGCAATCCATAATGCATACCCAGAAATGCTCAGCAGAGAAGTAAGAGAAGCAATACTTTACAAAGACGAAAACCCGTTTACTTCAGAATTCTTCCATAGGATTGAAGGATATAGAGAGGATATAGCTCAAGGAGAACCCAGCATTATATTAGCTACATCTGGAATGCTTAACGGAGGCCCTGCAGTAGAATTCTTTAAGACGCTTGCGCCGGACAGTAGGAATGCTATAGTATTTGTAAGTTATCAGGCTGAAGGAACTCTAGGGAGGAAAATAAGAGATGGTACTACCGAGGTCCAAATAATTGATAAGGACGGAAGGATTGAGAATATAAAGATAAGTATGGAAGTCCAGTCTGTAGAAGGATTTTCTGGGCACTCTGATAGAAGGCAGCTATTAAACTACTTACGTAATTTGAATGTTAAACCTAAGAATCTAATACTTAACCACGGAGAGCCAGCATCAATAGAGTCTTTTAGAAAATTAGTTGAGAGAGAAAAAGAAAAAATAGGATTAAAAGGTACTAAGATATACACACCTCAGATACTAGATAGTGTAAGAGTGATATGAAAACCTACCTATGGGGCTACTAGGGCTAATTCGATTAAAAGTTACAATAATTAACATTTTCTAAGAGTAGTTAGTCAGATATAGCTAATAGCGAAGCTATACACCAATTTAGTATTCAACTTCGCCGTTCTAATTTATTCAATAAAATTAGAGTTTAGAAACTCTAATAGCTTATTAAAAAGAAAGTATAATTTTAGTAATAGTTCGATGATTTCTTACGTTTTTCCCAAAGTTAAACCTTTAAGTTAAAGATAAGTATAGATTAGTGGGCCCGTCGTCTAGCCTGGTTAGGACGCCGCCCTGACGCGGCGGAGGTCCTGGGTTCAAGTCCCAGCGGGCCCATATTTTACGTTCTACTCTTTTGATAGAATGAGACGTAAATTAGGCAAGTTAAAGAATCTTAAAAGAGTTAAAGTTATAATTAATCTATTTTATCTTAAGCACTTTCTGTATTTTTATTCTTTGTATTGTCTTTGCTATTCGATTAACTTTACATTTTCTATTATGTGGTTTAATAAATGCTGAGGTTCTACGGGTATTTGTGTGAAAAGACCTTTCTTCTCTACTCCTACCATTATACTTATAATACTAGCGTGTTTTGGCGGAATTTGGAAAGTGTAAATTATTTTACCCTTTAAGTCCTCTAATCTATATTTAACACCATCAATACTTTTAGACCATGTGAGTTTGAACTGAGCCAGAGCTTCACTTACTTTAATATTCTCTATGTTATCATAAGGGAAGAGGAATGTAACGTATTCACTATCAGATCTTTTTTGAAATATATGAAAGTGCCAGGTTAGGGGTATAAATAATTCCGGTCTTATAAGTAGTTTATAAACGTGGTCTGAGTACTTTATAATCTCACTGGCCCACAATGTTTCTCACCAGTAATATACTCACTGTAGTTAAAAGTATTATATCAAGTAATATTGCAGGGTAGACTTGTGGTATGATAGGCAAAGGCTTTCCTAAGAATGGTGATGCAAAGACATGAGTGTAAATTACGAGTGCAGTATTCCATAGAAATAGTAAAAAGAATGGCAAAAGGAGTTTTCTGGTGAATGTGATAATTTCATAACCTGCAAATATATAAAGTGCTGCGTTAAAGCCAAAATATTCAGAATATATTGCAAAAATTAATGATTTATGACCTACTGTGCTAGCTGCTATGATAGCGGCGTTATATCCCACGTCTAAATGTAATATGCTCCAAAAGAAAGCGGTAATGCCAGCAACTAGTCTAATAATTTTCTCTTCAATCATACGGTTATTTTAAAAGGATCTCCTCATTATAATCTTTTCCCCAATTGTCAAGCATGGAATAGTTTTGTTGTAAAAATTGAAGGAAAGACATTTAAGACTGGTAGAGTTTAATTTTTATTGCGTGCGGGGGTGCCCGAGCTGGTCAAAGGGGGCGGACGATAAGGCCCAGACTTAAGATCCGCTGGCGAAGGCCTGCGTGGGTTCAAATCCCACCCCCCGCACTTTTAAAGCAAAAATCTTAATTTTTGGCTCTCACAGTTTGTAAAGGGTACGTATAATGGTAAAACATTCGAAGGGATATAGAACTAAAACCAGAAAATTACTAACAAAAAGTGTTAGAGAAAGGGGTGCAATTCCTAAACTAAGTTTATTAATGCATGAATATAAAGAAGGGGAATACGTAGTAGTTAAGATTAACCCCTCTATTCATAAAGGTATGCCGCATAGGAGATATCAAGGAAAAGTAGGTGTAATAGTCGGTAAAAGGGGAAGGGCCTATGAGGTTAAGGTGACTTTAGGAAATAAAGAGAAACTAATTATTGTGAGACCCGAACATTTAATACCATTCGCTGGTGTTAAGCAACAGTCTTCAGGGTGATAGGTTGTCTTATTCTTTAAAGATAGAAGAGGAACATTTTATTCCTTATTCTGTTGCAAAAAAATATTTGCAAGAAATTATAAGTAATGGTATTTCTTCTAACCTTTTACAGAGGACTTTCGATTACTTAAATAGTGTCTCTAAGTGTTCTCCAGACGATGCAATAAAAATTATGGAAGAGTTAAAAGATATTATTAAAAGAGAAGATATTAGGGCTATTATTGCGAGTTTATGCCCTTTAACCATAGAAGAGGTACGTTCAATATTAGTTTTAGATACTAGTACTACTTATCCTACAGAAGTTGTACAAAAGATAATTGAAGTAGTAAAGAAATATATGGAGAGTTGAGGTTTTTACTTTTAAAACTATTATTATCATATGCAAAGGAAAAAGACAGCAAAGGAAAAGATGGAAAGAGTGGTTTACGTTTTAGACTACTTAAGGCAAGGCAACCCGTTAGATAAACACCCTATGCATAAGAATAAACCAGTCCTTCAGCTTTTGGGTGAAGATTATTTCATGTTAATGGAAGCTTCTCCCACTTCACCCCAGTTTGATTTCCAATTAGAACAAAGATTAGAAATAGATAAATCGCCGATAAAAATTGACTTTCATATCACTTATGAGGATTTAACTGCAGTTGCTAAAGACGAGCTTACGAGAGTTTTAAAACAAATAGTTTCTGAAGTAAAACAGCAGCTTTTCGTAGAATTTTTCAATAAGGCCGAACCTTTGACTCTAAAACTTCATTCATTGGAACTTCTCCCAAATATTGGAAAGAAAACTTTGAGGTTAATCCTAGAAGAGAGGAAGAAGGAACCATTTAAGGACTTTAAGGATATTGAGCAAAGAGTTGGTATAAAAGACGTTGTTAATATAATAGTTGAGAGGATAGTTAAGGAATTACAAGGAGGTGAAAAATATTATCTCTTTGTATATCCGATAGAAGATAGAAAGAAAGTGGGGGAGCATCCAATTTATGTAGGTTATTTAGAAAAGTTAGGTAAGGGAATTGAGGATAGGTCAACATTTTCTGGTTAATGAAGGGATTATAAAGAAAATAGTTTCTTATGTAGATTTCGGGCTAAGACCCATCATTGAGATAGGTGGTGGAAAAGGGGGCTTAACATCTTTTCTTAACCCCGATATCGTAATTGAGTTGGATCTCGGTCTAATTAATTATCTTAAAAAGTACAATTTAGTGATTTCTGATGCACGTTATCTTCCTACTAATCGTGGACAGATAGTTTCATCTTTACCATTTTATATTACATCAGATTTTATGAAAGAAATTATAAAACTTGACAATATCACTAAATTAGTACTGGTATTACAGAAAGATTTCATAGACAAAGTTCTCTCTATTCCTACAACAATTTCCTTCTTATTAAATTATTATTATACAATAGAGCTAAGAGAGGTTATTCCTCCAATTTATTTTAGGCCTAAACCTAGAGTTTTCTCCCAAATAGTGATATTTCAGAGAGTTAGGAAATACAATTCTACTATAAATGCTATCATCGAGTGTATAGGAAAATATCGCAATAAAGATTTAAGTAGGGTGATTAAGATATGTAACCTAAATAAAAACTGTAAAGCAGTGAAAAGAAAAGTAAGGGATTTTAAGCCTTGGCAGATAATCGAATTATTAAATTTGCTGGGTATAGAATCTGTATAAACGATGAGGTATATGAACCAGCAGAGGATAGTCAACTTTTGTTAGAAATTATTAAAATAAATAAAGGGAATAAAGTTCTAGATATGGGCAGCGGTACTGGCATTTTAGGTTTACATGCTTATTCTTTAGGTGCTTCAACGGTGTATTTTGTTGATATTAACCCTTATGCAACTATCGCTACGATGTGCACCCTGAAAATTAACGGTATAAATAATTATGAGGTAATAAATTGTGATTTACTCTCGTGTCTAAGGAATTTTAAGTTTGATGTCGCAATCTTTAACCCACCATATCTCCCTTTTGAAGAATTTAATAAGTGGATAGGTTATAGCTGGTCTGGGGGAACAAGTGGAGCAGAAGTTATTTCTAGGTTTTTAAAAGAAATAAACGCTAACCGCGTTTATGTTCTTTATTCTTCATTAACTAATGAGGATAAAGTTCTTAGCTCTTTAACGCGTTTTAAAATCATAAATAAGAAAGAAAGGACTTTTGGGTTTGAGACATTAGTAGCATTAGAGTTGATAAAAAATGATTAGGTTAGTAATAGTAGAACCAGAGGGTGCTTACAATGTAGGTTTTATTGCTAGACTTGTAAAAAATTTCGAAGTAGACGAGTTTTATATAGTTAATCCCAAATGTGACTTAGAGGAGGCTAAAAAGTTCTCTGCGAGAGGCATTGAAGTACTTGAGAAAAAAGCTAAAATAGTAAGTTCTTTTGACGACGCAATAAAGGACGCTGATATAAAAATCTCAACATCTAGTATCGCTGATAACAAAGGAGATTTGATCCGTAAATCTATTAGACCATGGGATTTGGAGAAATTTATAGGCAATGACAAAAGAACAGCGTTAATTTTTGGAAGGGAAAGCGTTGGACTGACTAGAGAGGAGATAATGAAAAGCGATTTCTTACTGTTCATCCCCGCTAACCCAGAATACCCCGTTCTAAATTTATCTCATGCAGTGTCTATTGTTTTATATGAGATTTGGAGAATAAAGAGTAAGAGTTCTACTTCTTCTATTTCTGCTGATGTTATCAGATTAATAGAGAAATATTCAAGAGATATAACAGAACTAATAATGGAAACTAAAAGTGAAGAGGAAATAGAAAAAACAAAAATCCTCTTTAGGAGGGTTTTGCTAAAGGGTGTAAATGATAATGAGGAGGGTATGGCTTTAGTTCGTTTATTAAGGAAGATATATGTTAAGCTTGGTAAAAAAGAGTGAAAACTTTTTATAAAGGATTCAAATTACTGTTTAACAATGTCTTCAAAGACCTCAGCGATCAAGGACAAGTGGAAGCTTAAGAAGTGGTTTACTATACTTGCTCCTAAGACATTTGGTGAGGTAGTATTAGGTTCGACGCCAGCATATGATGTGTCTCAATCATTAAATAGGAAAGTCGAGACCACACTTTATGACCTTACTGGGGATTTTAGCCTAGTTTACGTTCATTTATACTTTAAGGTTGTGGGACATGACGGTGACAAATTATTAACGATGTTCGCTGGTCATGAATTATCAAGAGATTATATTAGGTCTTTAGTTAGAAGGAAAAGCTCAAAGATAGATGCTATTATTGATGTTCAAACTAAAGACGGTTATGTTTTGAGGGTTAAAGGGTTGGCATTAACCACATATAGAGCTCATAGATCTCAAAAGACTGCAATTAGGAAAATAATATGGGATATTGTTTCGAAGAAAGCCACTGAAAGTACTTTTGACCAATATATACAAGATATAGTCTTTGGAAAGATAGCTAATGACATATTCCAGGAGGCAAAGAAGATCTATCCACTAAGAAAAGTTGAGATAGAGAAAACGAAAGTGCTTAAAACACCCAGTTCGTAAAATTTTTCATGAGAGCTATTATACTCGCTGCTGGTGCTGGCGAAAGGTTAGAGCCTATAACTCATACTCGTCCTAAGCCTTTAATTCCAATTCTTAATAAACCATTAATTAATTACTGGATAGAAAACTTACGGGCTTGTGGAATAAAGGATATAAGTGTCGTGATTAACCCTTCTCATAAGGACTTTTTTTCAAGGCTTGGGGTTGACTTAATTTTTCAAACTGAAGGGAAAGGGACTGGAAAAGCTCTTTTATCCGCTAAGGGAATTAAAGACGAGATTTTAGTAATTTATAGTGATGTATTCTTAGGTGATTTTAGTGTTCTATGCAAGATTTCAAATGAGGGTAATAGTGTTTTGGGAGTTAGGGTTGAAAACCCCAAAGAATACGGAGTTTTATCAGTGTCATCTGACGGTAGTTTGAGAGAGATAATAGAGAAACCAGAAAATCCACCGTCAAATCTCATAAATAGTGGGGTATATAAGCTCGATAGCGATATATTTCATTACCTCGAGAAAATTTCGCTTTCTCCAAGGGGAGAGTTAGAATTAACTGATGCAGTGACTTTGATGGCTAAGGATAAAAAAATTAAGGTAATAGAATATAATAATTATTGGATCGACATAGGTAGGCCGTGGAATATCATAGATGTAAATAAATGGGCATTGGATAATTTAGTTTCTAGTAAAAATTTTGGAAATATCGAGGACGGCGTCAAAATAAAAGGCAAAGTAATTATCGAGGATGGCGTTGAGATTAGGTCTGGTACTTATATAGAAGGACCTGTGTATATAGGGAAAAATTCAATTATAGGGCCTAACTCTTATCTTAGACCTTATACAGTTCTAACAGAAAACGTAAAAATAGGTGCAAGCGTTGAGGTTAAGGAAAGTGTGATCATGGAGGGTTCTAAAATTCCACATTTAAGTTATGTAGGTGATTCTGTGATTGCAGAAGATGTTAATTTTGGTGCTGGCACTCTAATAGCCAACTTACGCTTCGATGAAAAGGAAGTTAAAGTGAATATAAAAGGGCAAAGAGTTAGTAGCGGTAGGAAAAAGCTTGGGGCATTTATAGGTGCTCACGTAAGAACTGGAATAAATGTTACTATTCTACCAGGCGTTAAAATAGGGGCATATGCAAGAATCTACCCAGGGGCAGTTGTAAATAGAGATGTTGGATATGGTGAATTCTTTAGGGCCTAGCGGTTGTCGATACTATCTTTATGACATCATTATTCTGTAGTTGATAATCCTCACCAACCCTTATTTTCTTTTTAACGTTTATTGCATATAAGAATCCTTTAGCTAACTCTGTGTGAATTAACGAAGCTAAGTCTCTTGGTGTTGAGCCCCTTTTTATTAGTATTGCGTCTGGTAGAACATTGCCGTTATGATCAGTGAGTTTTTTCTCATCTTCAACTGGATAGACCACTATCATTCCTAAGGCCTCAAATACTGCCGTATTTATTGCTTGTTGTACTCCAGTGCTACCATAAACCTCGAGTACGTTTTTCTTAATGTACTCTAATGCTTGTTTTTGTTTTCCAGATAATTCTCTGGTGATTTTGAAATCACTTTCCCCCGGTATGTATTCTATCAATCCGGCCTTTGATGCCTTTCTTAATGCTAATTCTGCTTCGGCACTGGTTGGAATAACCCATTTATATTTCTTTTTAAGGTTATCTATAAACTTTCTTGATTCTAGTATATCAATCTTATTAGCAGCTATGACGATTGGCTTTGATATTTCTCTCAGTTTTTTTGAGAAATTTCTTAGATCTTCCTCACTCCATTGCATTAGCTTAACGTTTTCTAATTTCGTTTCTCTTAAGGTTTCTATTATTTGTGTTTTATTTATTGAGAGACCGGAAAGTTTTGCAAGTAGTTCCTCAACTGGGTCTTTGTTAGATAAATCTATATTTCTCGCGAATTTAGCCCAGTCCTTAGATATTATGGAGTAGAACCATTCATCAATTTCATCTATTATGAATTTTATATCTTCTTCTGGGTTTCTAGTCCCTGGAGGTACTGGTATTCCCTCTTCATTAGTAGAACCACTAGCATCAACTACATGAATTAACACATCAGCTTTTCGAAGATCATCAAGGAATTTGTTTCCTAGTCCTCTTCCCTCATGCGCACCTGGGATTAACCCAGCTACATCAACTAATTTTACTGGTATAAATCTGTAATCTCCTATACACACGGAGTTCCTTGGGTTACATTTTACACCAAATTCAGTATGTACACATTTAGTTTTTACATATGCTATTCCTACATTAGGTTCTATCGTCACGAAAGGTCTGTTAGCTATTTCAACATCTATTAATGTTGATGCGGAAAAGAACGTGCTTTTACCTACGTTCGTCTTTCCAATTAAACCTATCGTTATCATTTAGGATAATGTGGACAAACACCTTTATTAAGTAGTTGTTAATTAGAAGAGTAGAAGAATTATGACACTATCAATGTATCACTATATAGAAAAGACCTGGCAAAATGATGACTGGAAGAAGACAGTCTTAAGAATGAGGCTTATAGAGTGGAGACGTCAGCCTGCAGTAGTTAGGATTGATAAGCCTACAAGGCTAAATAGAGCTAGGAGTTTAGGATATAAAGCTAAGCAAGGGTTTGTAGTGGTTAGAGTTAGAGTTAGGAGAGGCGGTCTAAACAAACCAAGGCCCAATAGTGGTAGAAGGCCTAAAAGGATGGGTGTTTACGGTTATAGTCCTTCTAAAGGATATAGGTGGGTTGCAGAGGAGAGAGCTGCTAGGAAATTCCCCAATCTTGAAGTCCTGGGAAGCTATTATGTTGGAGAGGACGGTATGTATAAGTATTACGAGATTATTATGGTTGATCCAAACCATCCAGTAATCAAATCCGATCCACAATTAAGGTGGTTACAAGATCCTGCCAATAGGAGAAGAGTATTTAGAGGACTAACAAGTGCTGGTAAGAAAGCTAGAGGGTTAAGGAAGAGTAGGGGACTTAAGGGTACCGTAGAGCATAAGTGGAAGAAGAAGCAGAAAGAGAGGGAGCTAAAGAAGAGGCACGAGGCTTCAAAGTACTACAGATTACAGAACTTTGATAAGAAGCCCGGGAAATGAAAGCAATTAACATTGAAATTTCGGTCTTTTGTCACGAGACCGAAGATAGAGAAAAGATACTATCATCAATCCAACGTTTTTTTGATAGTGACATAAAGTCAGCTAAATTTGAAGACAATATAGTTAGTGGATATTATGGAAATAGAATAGAGATAATTAGTTTTAAAGCTACTGGTAAGGTAGCAAATTCTATTTTCCAAAGGATTTTAAATTCCTTAGACAAATTTGATCTTCTGTTATTAATATCTACGCTTTCTGAGAGACTAGATAGAGGTAAATTACATTTAAGGATTGATAAACAAAAGTTAATTAGCCAAGGGAAGATTTTCCTTAAAGATGGTGATGATGTAATAAAAGTGATTATTACTCTAAAGGATTCACAGAATTTAGAGGAGGAGCTGAAAAGTTTTGCTAATAGAAACGAGAGTTAACAATTCCTCTTACGAACTGGCGTCGTATATTAAAATTTTGGGTTATGATTATTTTCTATCGGAAGACGGTAAATTCGGAATAAAGAGGACTACTTTAAAAAGTGGAAACAAAGAGGAAATTTTCAATTTTTATAGGAAAAATAAGCCGTCAATATATTTTGTAAAACCTACTACAATAGAAGCATTACGATATTCAATAATTTATGATAATGTCAATGGAATAGTTATTGACAAAGAAAACTCAAGATTGTTTAAAAAATCTATGCTTAACCTAATAAGGCAATATAATAAAGTTGTAGAAGTTTGCATAAATGAGATAAGTATTGTATATAAGGTAATTAATTGGAGCGATAAGTGGATAGAGTATCCTATCTTTTCTTCTTGTGCTTCAAGGTTTAATGAGCTATGGTCTCCACTTTCTAAAATAGCTCTTTTATCTTCTTTAGGTGCTTATAAGGAAGATGCAATAAGGTGGATTTATCTTTCACCATTGGTTTTATTTGGTAGAGATCCTTGATACTCGATTTTATTATACTTGGTTGGTTAGCTATTCTTACGATTGTAAATATTTATATGCTTAGGATAAGAATAATATATTTTAAAAAACTTAAAAATAAGCGTGATATCAAATCTAAAAGATATGTTATTTTTGAAATTATACCAGAAAACACTTTCGAAAATAGGCAAATTGAAAACCAAATTAGAAATGCTGTTAAGGAATTAGGAGGCAACATTTGGCTTGAGATCGCAAATCCTAAACTTGTTTTCACATACAAGAATTATGGGATTATTAGTACTAATAGGGTTGGTTATAAAATAGTTTTAGCCAGCCTTCCTTATGTTAGAGAAATAGATGGTAAAGAAATACTTCTAGTACCGAGAAGAACTACGGGAAGTTTAAAAAAGGCTAAAAAACTAATAGGAATTAGATGATGAAGCCGCTCCAGACTGCACTATGATGTGCACGCGACGAACTGAATAACACTTTTTACCAACATTTATATTTAGTGTTAAGTGGAGAAGAAATGGCATTTGGACCAGCAGCTATGGGATATGATAGAGCTATAACAATATTTTCTCCAGATGGATCTTTGTATCAAGTAGACTATGCGTTTGAGGCAGTTAAGAAAGGGTGGACTACATTAGGAGTAAAGACAAAGGCCGGTGTTGTACTAGTAGGAGAAAAGAGAAAAGCAACCCAGCTACTTGACGTTGATAACATAGAAAAGGTATTCTTACTAGACGATCATGTGGGTTGCAGTTTTGCTGGTTTAGCATCTGATGGAAGGATTTTGATTGATTACGCTAGGTCACAAGCATTACAACATAGGTTAATTTATGACGAACCTATAAGTATCGATTATCTCACCAAATTAGTATCAGATATTAAACAAGCTTATACACAGCATGGCGGTGTAAGGCCTTTTGGTGTTGCGTTAATTATAGGCGGTATTGATAAAGGGAGAGTACCTAAACTCCTAATGACCGAGCCAAGTGGACAATTTATGCCATATTATGCTGTTGCCATTGGTCAAGGAGGATATACTGCAACTGAATATTTTGAGAAAAACTATAAGGAAGATTTAAACATGGAAGATACTATATTGTTAGCTTTAAGGGCTTTAGCATCCACTTTAAAACCGGGTGAAAAATTAACGCCATCTACAGTAGAAGTTGGTTACGCTGATGTAAACACAGCTCTGTTTAGAAAAATGAGTTATGAAGAAAAAGTTGCAATATTACAAAAGTTATGAGGGGGCGATAAGCGATACATGACTAAAAAGGAGGAAATGGTAATTGCAAGATATGAACATGGAGGAGAAAGATTCGAGATACTCGTAAGGCCTAAAGAAGCTATGGAATTAAGAAGTGGAAAGAGTATTAGTTTAAGTGATGTAGTGGTGTCAGATACAATATATAAGGATATTAAAAAGGGGTTAAAGGCTTCACCATCAGCACTAAAGAAGGTTTTTGGAACTACCGATTTTGAAGAGGTCGCTAGGCAAATAATTTTGAAAGGCGAAATACCTTTAACGGCTGAGCAAAGAAAGGAAATGCTAGAGAATAAAAGAAAACAAATCATAGATTATATATCCCGTAATGCGATAGACCCTAAAACTAATTTACCTATTCCGAGAACAAGGATCGAGATGGCTATGGAACAGGCTAAGGTGCAAATAGATCCTAATAAGGATGTTGAGGCACAAGCGTTACAGATCGTGAAAGAGTTGACTAAGATAATTCCAATAAAGATCGCGAAAGCCTTAATTGAAATTAAGGTAGATCCTAAGTATAGTAGTAGAGTGAAAGCGCAATTACATAATTTAGGAGAGGTAAAGAAGACTAATTGGCTAGGAGATGGTACTTTAATTGCGGAGATAGAGATTCCCGCCGGTGCACAGCAAGAAGTAATAGATAAGTTAAATGCTTTAACTAAAGGCGAAGTGGAGGTAAAGATCTTACAGGTGAAGTAATATGTCAAATACTAAGATCTACTTTCAAGACAGAAGCATCGTAACTCCTGGAGATCTGATAGCTGAGGGAGATTTTCAAGTTCCGTGGTCCCCTTATTTTTACAGAATAGAAAATAAGTATTATGCCTCTGTTACTGGATTGTTTACAATTAAAGAAGGGAATATATTTGAAGTTATACCATTAGAAGGCCCCCATTATTATCCGAGAGTCGGTGATACGGTAATCGGTTTAATAGAGGATGTTGAAATTTACGGTTGGGTAGTAGATATAAAATCATTTTATTCAGCTTACTTACCAGCGCTCTCTTTGCTTGGTAGGCCAGTGACTCCAGGTGAGGATCTAAGGAGATATTTAACTATAGGTGATTATGTATTAGCTAAAGTTGAGACTTTTGATCGTACTATAAACCCCATATTGACAGTTAAGGGCAAAGGATTGGGTAGAATAGCATCTGGAACTGTAATTGATATTTCACCAGTTAAAGTGCCTAGAGTAATAGGTAAAAACAAGAGTATGCTTGAGGTTTTAACTTCTGAAACTGGTTGTGAAGTAATAGTTGGTCAAAACGGTAGAATACTAATTCGTTGTGCTAGCAGTGCACAAGAAGACGCTTTAACTGAAGCCATAAATGTTATTCAAGCAGAGTCACACACTAAAGGGCTAACAGAAAGAATAAGAAAGTTATTAAGAGAAAAATTGGGTGGGAGTAAAAATGATGCAAGTGCAGAAACCAAGGCTAATACTTGAGAACGGCTTAAGAGTTGACGGTAGAAAACCAGATGAACTAAGACCTATAAGAATTGAGTTGGGAGTATTAAAGAATGCTGATGGTTCAGCGATATTTGAAATGGGTAACACAAAAGTCATCGCAGCTGTTTATGGTCCTAAAGAGATGCATCCTAGACATTTAGCATTGCCAGATAAAGCGTCTTTGAGAGTGAGATACCATATGGCTCCGTTCTCTACGGATGAAAGAAAGAACCCGGCGCCCAGCAGAAGGGAGATAGAACTCTCTAAAGTTATTAGAGAGGCATTGGAAGCTACTGTACTGGTCGATCTTTTCCCAAGAACTGTTATAGATGTATTTATGGAAGTATTACAAGCTGATGCTGGAACAAGACTTGTCTCATTAATGGCCGCTTCAATGGCATTAGCTGATGCAGGTATTCCCATGAAAGATTTAATAGCTGGAGTAGCTGTAGGTAAGGCTGATGGTGTTTTAGTCTTAGATTTAAATGAACCAGAAGATATGTGGGGAGAGGCTGATATGCCAGTAGCCATGTTACCTTCGTTAGGGCAGGTAGTTTTGCTTCAACTTAACGGTAATATGACTCCTCAAGAGTTTAGGCAAGCATTGGATTTAGTTCAAAAAGGAATTAGTATAATTTATAACATAGAAAAAGAAGCTTTAAGGAATAGATACGCTGAATATAAGGAGGAGTGAGTATGTCAGTAACTCCACCAAATGAAAATATTGTGCCTTTAATTAAGAAGGACAGTATATTAGCCTCTTTGGAGAGAGGAGTAAGAATTGATGGAAGGAAATTAGGCGAATATAGACCAATATCGATTACTTTGGGTTATATTAAAAAAGCAGAGGGCTCTGCTCTAGTTAAAATAGGAGACACTATGGTTTTAGCTGGTGTGAAATTAGAGGAAGGGGAACCTTTTGAAGACATGCCCAATCAAGGGAATTTAATAGTTAACGTAGAGTTATTGCCTTTGGCTTACGAGACTTTTGAACCTGGTCCTCCAGATGAGAATGCAATAGAGATAGCTAGAGTTGTGGACAGAAGTTTAAGGGATTCAAAAGCAGTAGATTTATCTAGATTAGTGATAATACCGGGTAAAAAAGTGTGGAATGTATGGGTAGATGTATATGTCTTTGATTACGGCGGAAACGTTTTAGATGTGTGTACTTTAGCCTCTGTGGCCGCATTGTATAATACTAGATTACCAAAAGTTGAAGTAGAAGGTGAAAACGTTAAGATAATAAAGGAGGAAAAAACAGATATAACTCCCATTGTTCAACCAGTGGTAACAGTGACAGTAGGTAAAATTGGTAAATACTTAATAGTAGATCCCAATATAACTGAGGAAAGTATCTTGGATGCGAAAGTTTCATTTTCATATACTAGGGAAGGAAGAATAGTAGGAATGCAAAAAGGTGTTAACGGGAGTTTAACGTTACAAGAAATCGATGCCATGGAGAACTTAGCTAGAACAGCTTCACAAATATTATTCGATGAACTTAAAAAGTATATAAACCTTTAATAGGTGAGCTAAAATGGGGAAAGTAACGGGTATTGCTGGACGTTTTGGTGCTAGGTATGGTTCCTCACTAAGGAAAAAATGGAAAGAAATAATGGAAAAAAGATATAAACCTTATCAATGCCCCGTCTGCAAAACTACTGGTAAAGTAGTTAGGATAGCTTCTGGGGTGTGGTATTGCAAGAAGTGCGGTGCTAAGTGGGCAGGGCTTGCCTATACACCATATTAGAGTTATTTTTACATCTACGCGTGACGCGCCTTTAAGAGTAAGGAGTTTTTTGAATGAACTTACAGTTGTAGTTCCTAATTCTATCAAAATAAATCGAGGTAGGCAAAGTATAAATGAAATACTTAAAAAATCAAAGTATTTAGGCGCATCTTATCTTGTAATAACCGGAATTAAAAAAGGGAATCCCTCATATTTTAGAGTAATAGATTCGGTCACGTTTGAACAGAAATATTTTTTAAAGATCCGTGGCGTGACGTTACTTAAGGAACTTAAGCTTGTAAGGCCTAAAAATAAGGTTAAATTTGCTTGTATATCAAAGGTTGATAACGAAGTTATAAGGAATTTCTTACTCGATATAGGTTTTTATAGTGTCACTAATTGTAATGTTTATGCCTATGGCTATCGCGTTAAAGAGGAGGAGTTATCTTTGTATGAGCTTAAATTTTTAGATCCCACTAATAATATATTAGGCCCTATAATAAGATTTATAATATGAAAGTTAAGATAGAGATTGAGCTTATAGATTTCGACAAACATTTGAGTGATATAATATTTAATTCAATTCTCCCGGAAAAGATAGATGACAAACTAGTTAATATTAATAAGGATTTAGGTAAATTCGTTATAAAGGCTAATACAATAAGCAGGGGAAGAGCTATAATGAACTCTTATATATCCTGGATCTATTCAATATTGAGGACTATCGGTGAGGTGAAAAATTCATGACTGAAAGAATTCCACCTGAATTACAGGCAGAATTGGTTAAGTTACAGCAGCTACAAGACCAATTAAATAGAGTAGTTGCTGAAAAAAGTATAATTGATAGTCAGCTAAGAGAGGTAAATAAGGTACTCCAAGAGCTCTCACAATTACCTACTGGGACTACAGTATATAAAATAGTAGGTAACTTATTAGTAAAAGTAGATAAAGAAACTGTGCAAAAGGAGCTAGACGATCAGAAGACTATTTTAGAGTTAAGATCAAGAACTTATCAAAACCAAGAGTCAAAACTAAGGTCACAACTTGAGGAGAGACAGAAAAAAGTTAACGAATTGATGGCTAAATACAATTTACTACCCAGTGGGAGTGGCGGAGCACCAAAGGCTTAAAGAGTATAAGCTAAGTATTTGATAATTATGATAAGAATTTATGCTGACTATAGGGAGAAGAATAGCGGTGTGCCAGATCTATTAAAGGATTTAGGAGTCATTGTTATTTTTGATAATTTAAGTGTGGCGGATTATGTTTTAAGCGATGAAGTAGGAATAGAGAGAAAGAACGTATCTGATCTCATAAACTCTGTTTTCGATAAAAGATTTTTTGACCAACTAAATAGATTGTCTGAAGCTTATAAGGAACCTTACTTACTAGTTGAGGGAAATCTAGATAGAATAAAAGAAATAACTTCTAGGTGGAAAGCAATAAACGCGGCTCTATTATCTGCAACAGTAGATCTGGGAATAAGAGTAATATATTCTTCTGATAAAAAGGATACTGCAGAAATTTTACTTAAAATGGCTGAAAAAATTTCAAAAAAGACAACTCATTTTGCTATAAATCTACATGAGAAACCCAAGTTCGAAAACTTAAGGGATATGCAATTATACGTAATTGAGTCTTTCCCTAATATTGGTGCTAAATTAGCAGAAAAACTGTTAGAAAGGTTTGGATCTATAGAAAACATTTGTAAAGCATCAGTGATAGAGCTAGAGAAAGTGATAGGAAGTAGGAAAAGAGCTGAAGATATATATAAAATAATCCATTCAAAATACAGTAAAGAAAATGGGGAGAATAATAAAAAGAAGAATAATAATCAATCTTCTTCTGTTTCTTTGTTAGATTTCTTAGAGCCTAAATGATACTGAAACTTTCTTCTTTTCTGCCTTCCAATCAACATTAACTGGAGGCAATCCAGCCTTACTTCTTAGGTAGTTATAAGCAGAAAGGGCTGCTTTTACCCCCTCTGCAGCGGCAACTACAGCTTGTTTGTATGGAGTATTTGTTACATCACCGGCTGCAAATATTCCCTCTTGCGAAGTCCTTCCTAACTCATCTACTATGATCTCGCCTTTCTCATTAAGCTTTACCAGATCTTTTACAAAATCGGTTTTAAGAACGTAACCCATTTCTATTATGACTCCCTCTAATTGTATTTCAACCGTTTCTTTCGTCTTCAAATTCTCTATTATAATACCTTCTACTTTATTATTTCCAAATATCTCCTTAACGCTATAGCCTAAATACAGTTTAACATTAGGATTCTCGACTATAGATTTTATAGTTCCTTCGTCTCCTCCTACTAGTGATGTTGACTTCGATATATAGTAAGCTGGTCTGGCGTAACGTGAAAGTAACTCTATTGCTTCTAAGCCAGGCTCTCCTTCACCAACAACTGCTGCAGGTTTATCTTTAAAGAAAGCTGCATCACATATTGCACAATAAGAGACTCCTTTCCCTTTTAATCTTGCCTCCCCTGGTACATTGAGTTCTCTTGGTGTCTTTCCAAATGCTAAAATTACTGTCTTACTCAAGTATTGTCCTTGTATTCCATATAGTTTAAATAATCCTTCAGCATTCTTTTCAATCCTATAAATTTCTTCCCCGTAAATGAATTTAGCACTAAATTTTTTAGCTTGTTTTTCTATTTTCTGTGCTAAACCTATTCCGGTAGTAGCGTCTATTGCGGGATAGTTTTCTATTAGATCTGTAAGTGTCAGTTGTCCTCCTAAATCCTTTGATATTACTAATGTTTTCATTTTTTGCCTAGCCGAATATAACGCTGCACTTAATCCCGCTATTCCAGCTCCTACTATTATTACATCATATATTTCTTCTTGTTGCATGGGAGGTATTTTCGCTTCTTATAATAAAAAATTAATTTACAAAACAATTACTACAATTTTCTTTGTAAGTAACGTAACTTTGAGATTTTTAAAAATCTATTAGGTTATTCCACCTATGTGCGTATTTAATCTCCAATACATTTTAATATTCAAAATCAGACAAACTATACACAATACGGTGATTTAGGCCTTGCCTCGATATAAGACAGTAGAACAAGTACTTAGCTTAATGAAAGATATTACTAGAGTAAGAAATATAGGAATAATTGCGCACGTTGATCACGGGAAAACGACAACTAGTGATACCTTACTGGCTGCAGCTGGAATAATTTCACAGAAGGTAGCGGGGGAAGCGCTTGCGTTAGATTATTTATCAGTTGAGCAGCAAAGAGGTATTACAGTAAAGGCTGCTAACATAAGCTTGTATCACGAATTAGACGGAAAAGGATATGTAATTAACCTAATTGATACTCCGGGCCACGTAGACTTTAGTGGCAGAGTTACCAGAAGCTTAAGAGTTTTAGACGGTTCAATAGTCGTTGTAGATGCAGTAGAAGGTGTTATGACACAGACTGAAACAGTATTGAGACAGAGTTTGGAGGAAAGAGTTAGGCCTATCCTCTTTATAAATAAAGTAGACAGGCTAGTAAAGGAATTAAAACTTAGTCCACAAGAAATTCAGAAGAGATTAGTCGATATTATAATAGAAGTTAATAACCTAATTGAGATGTATGCTGAGCCTCAATTTAAAGATCAGTGGAAAATTAAGCCTGAAGCCGGAAACGTAGTGTTCGGATCCGCAAAAGATAAATGGGGGTTCAGCGTTCCTATGGCTGCTAAAAAAGGAGTCAAATTCAGTGATGTAGTAGTAGCTTATTCATCTAGTGATAAATCTAAAATTGAGGAATTAGCTAACAAGGCTCCGATTCATGAGGCATTGTTGGATGCAGTTATTAAATTTGTCCCTAATCCAAGAGACGCTCAACAATATAGGATTCCGAAAATATGGAAGGGTGATTTAGATAGCGAAATAGCTAAAGCCATGCTAAATGCAGATCCTAATGGTCCCATAGTGTTAATGATAAATGATATGAAAGTTGATCCTCACGCTGGGTTAATAGCTACCGGTAGGGTATTCTCTGGAACTTTAAGAGCTGGAGAAGAGATATGGTTAGTTAATGCCAAGAGACAACAAAGAGTGTTACAAGTAAGCCTTTACATGGGTGCAATTAGAGAACTAGCAGAAGAAATACCAGCTGGAAACATAGCTGCCGCATTAGGATTAGACGCTGCAAGATCTGGAGAGACAGCGGTTGATATAGGATTTAAAGATGCTAACGTAGGTTCGTTCGAGAAGCTACATTACGTTTCAGAGCCAGTTGTTACTATTTCAGTAGAGCCCAAGAATCCTAAAGACCTCACTAAGATGATTGACGCATTGAGAAAACTAAGTATCGAAGACCCCAACTTAGTAGTAAAGATTAATGAGGAAACTGGGGAGTATTTATTGTCTGGAATGGGATTCTTACACCTTGAGGTATCATTACAGTTACTCAAGGAGAATTATGGAGTAGATGTTGTGACGTCTCCACCAATAATTGTTTACAGAGAAAGTATTAGGGCAAAGAGCCAGATTTTTGAGGGCAAATCACCAAATAAACATAATAAGCTTTACATAAGTGTGGAGCCATTGAATAATGAGACTATTGAACTTATTGCAAACGGTACTGTTAAAGAAGATATGGACAGTAAAGAAATGGCTAAGATTTTAAAAGAGCAAGCTGGCTGGGATTATGATGAGGCAAAGAAGATTGTAGCCATTGATGAGAATATTAATGTTTTCGTAGATGCAACAAGCGGTGTTCAGCACTTAAGGGAAGTCATGGACACACTAATTCAAGGATTTAGGTTAGCTATGAAGGAGGGGCCTTTGGCTTTTGAGCCAGTAAGAGGAGTAAAGGTTGTCCTTCATGACGCAATAATCCACGAGGACCCAGCTCATAGAGGTCCAGCACAATTATATCCTGCGATTAGGAACGCTATATTTGCTGGATTTTTAACGGCTAAACCAACGTTACTAGAACCCATTCAGAAATTGGATATTAGGGTTCCAATGGACTATGTAGGTAATGTAACCGGAGTTATAACTAGAAAAAGAGGTAAAGTATTAGATATGATTCAGACTGGTAATGTTGCTAGAATTATTGCTGAAATACCAGTAGCCGAGTCCTTTGAGTTGGCTAGCGAATTAAGAGCAGCTAGTGCAGGAAGGGCATTTTGGGGTACTGAATTTAGTAGATGGGCTCCAGTACCAGATGCAATGCTTACTGATGTTATAATGAAGATTAGAGAGAGGAAAGGGAAACCTAAGCAACTACCTAAAGTTGAAGACTTCTTATCGTGATATTTTATGGAAGAAATTAATATTTTTAGGGATACTAAAGCCATATTTTTTGACTATGATAATACTTTAGTCTCTTTTGATGACAAATCGAACGAGGCCTTAATGGCTGTAAGCGAGGATATTTTTAATTTTATTAGAGAAAATTACTCTAATGCCAATATCAGTATTGAAGAGCTTAAGAAATTAGTAATAGAAACTTCTAAGTCCTTAGATGAAGAAGGGGTATATGATAGGAAAAGTTGGTGGCAAGCAGTACTTAATAAACTCGGGATAACCGCAGAAATAGACGACTTATATGAATGGACGCAAATTTATTGGAGTATAGCTTCGAATAACACACCTTATGAAGATGCGTTAGATTTAATAGAATATTTAAAGAGGAAGAATTATAAAATTGGATTAATTACTAACAGTGATGGTGAATGGGGAGATAAAAAAGCAAGGATTAGTAAATTTCCATTAATTTCGTATTTCGACGTGATTATAATTGGTGGTGAAAATAATATAAAGCCCAAACCTAATGTTCAACCGTTTATAATTGCATGCGAAAAATTAGGCTTATCTACTTCTCAGTGTATAATGATAGGGGATGATCCAGTTAAAGATTGTTTAGCTGCAAAAAAAGCCGGTTTTAAGTCTATTCTTGTTGATAGAAAAGGAAACGTTAAATACGCTGAACTGTATGCGGATTATGTAGTAGAAAACTTAAAAGAATTAGAAGAAATTTTCTAATTCAATTCACTCAAAATTTTACTTATTTCTTCTTTCATTAAGCGTGATAAGAATAAGTTAGAATTTTCGTTTAGCATGTCTGATTCGAATTCTCTGAAATCTTCAATTGCTAAATAATCAGTATAATTAGCTTCTTTTATTCCCACAATCGAAGGAAATAAAACTGTCTTTATCTCACCGTTAGAATATAATATTCCACCCATCATGGTGAGAATCTTTCTGTACCATTTCTCTGGTTCATCTATCACTACTGAAAGTTTTTCCTTTAATTCTAATGGTAATTCTAACATTTCAGATTTTAAACTTTCAGTAAATTCTGTTAAATTCGGATTTAATAAATTTGTATTAGCTAGGAGAATATTTACCTTTTTTATGAAATCTTCTATGAATATCTCCTCACTTTGTTGTATAATATCGTCTTCAGAATGATAATTGTTATAATGTATTGACGAGAATGTTACTGTGGGTATTCCTTTCTTTAAGAACCTATAACTATCAGTATATATACTTGGTGAGCTTATAATGTCATTAAATAAGCCCTCTAATTTAGTTTTATACCCTGGAGTTACAAATGCTTGAACTCCGTTAGCGGGTGAAATGTTATCTAAACTAATTGTTAATTTTATCTCTCCTATGCGTAGGTTCTTTACAAATTCTTTTGAACCACAAGCCCAAGAAAAACTACTGAAAAAACATCCACTTTCTTCAGCGGTGAAGGAAATCATATGAGTTTCAAACTCACTATTAATTTCTGGTAATATTGAGACGGATAACAAGTTATCATGCTCCCCATTAAACCAATGGTCGTGATGTGTAGTTATATATACGCTTTCCCTCTCTGTTTTTCCAGGCTTTATTATTTCTATTGAGTATCCCGTACTTATTTTCAGAGTTGAATCGTTATAGAATCTGCATGTGAGTCCCTTAATTTTATTTATATCCCTTTTTCTAACGAAAAAAGCTGGCACTGTTGGAGGATATTGAGGCTTATTACTAAGTAATGGTCTTTCTTTTACTACTATTTTTCTCATTTTATCATCGATTGTAAATATTAATGTATCGTATGAGTGATATCTTGCATAATATACTGGAATTTTCAGTAAATTATCTGTTTCGATTATCTTAAAATTTTTAGTCTCTAGATCGGTTCTAGGTGAATATGGTAATGCTATGGCTTCTATTCTGTTTCCACATTCTATGAATGATACTCTTTCATCCCAATTAATTACTTCTTGTGGATGTATTTTTATCTCACTAATATCTTTTCTTTCCTCAAAAAATTTCTTTATTAAGTCAACTATTTTCCTTTCTTTCTTATCTCCAGTAACTAATTCACCAAACCGTGAAAGCTCTTTTACCCTTTCTATTACTTTCATATGTGGATAATAATATTATTGATCTAATATTCCCTCACGATGGCGTTTTTGAGGTAATTCTAGGTACAACTGGAGTAAGGCCTAACCTCGCTCCTATAGGTATCATAAGAGAAAAAAGCGTTTTAAAATCCAAAATATACAAGAGCACATTAACTTACCAAAATTTGCAAGTTAATAGAAAATGTAGCATAAACGTAACCCTTGATCCACTATTATTCTATTATTGTTTTATTGGTAAGTGTAACTGGGAAACATATGATGATATCCCAGTTCTTTCAAATTCTTTATCTATTATTGCAGAATGTGATTACGAGAAATTAGACTCAGATCCAATTATAATAACTTACAGAATTAAAAATATTATCAGAAACAGTAGTAACATGAAAGCTTATAGTAGAGGAGACGCATTATTTATAGATTTTTTAGTACATTTATCGAGGATTGATATCTATTCAGATGCGGAGATTAAACAGTTTTTACCAATCATTGAATATGAGCTTAAAACTATTTCGAGGCTTTCCCCTAATTTAAAGGATATAGTTCAGCGTATAGCCGATTATCTAAATAGTAAAGGGTTAAAAGTTAGTGTGTAATCTCACTTTACTTATGGGATTTTTAGTAGCTTTAATTCAAGGCGACGGTATAGGCCCAGAAATAGTTGTAAAGTCAAAGAAAATTTTGTCAAGGTTAAATGAGTTATATTCGTTACCTATCGAGTACGTAGAAGTTGAAGCTGGAGATAGGGCTTTAGCTAGATACGGTGAGGCTTTACCTAAAGATAGTTTGAAAGCTATTGAAAAAGCCGATATGATTTTAAAAGGCCCAGTTGGTGAATCTGCTGCTGACGTTGTAGTTAAATTAAGGCAGATGTATGACATGTACGCAAATCTTAGGCCAGCTAAATCATTACCTAACGTTGAAACTAAGTTCGGTAATGTTGACATTTTAGTAGTGAGAGAGAACACAGAAGACCTCTATAAGGGGTTTGAATATATAGCTACTGAAGGTGTGACTATTGGTATGAAAATTATAACATGGAAGGCTTCAGTTAGAATTGCTCAAGTTGCGTTAAATCAAGCTTTAAAGAGGAGAAAAAAAGTTACGTGCGTACATAAGGCTAATGTTATGAGGATAACTGATGGGCTTTTTGCTGAAGCTTGTAGAAGTGTATTAAAAGGTAAGGTGGATTATTCGGAGATGTATGTAGACGCTGCAGCGGCTAATTTAGTTAGAAATCCACAAATGTTTGACGTTATTGTAACTGAGAACGTTTATGGCGATATATTGAGTGATGAAGCTGGCCAAATAGCTGGAAGTTTGGGTATTTCTCCTTCTGCTAATATAGGTGATAGTAAAGCACTATTCGAGCCAGTGCATGGGGCAGCTTTTGATATAGCTGGAAAGAATACAGCTAATCCAACTGCGTTTCTATTATCAGTAGCAATGATGTTTGATAGAATGTTCGAACTATCAAATGATCAGAGGTACTTAAAGGCTGCAGAATCGCTAAGGAACGCTATTTATAGGGTTTATGAGGAGAAAAAGAAGCTGACACCAGACGTAGGAGGTAACGCGACTACAGATGAAATGATAGACGAAATTTATATGAAGCTAATTTAACGCTTATATAAGGTTATATTAAATTATAAGGTAGGTGATCTAAATTATCTCAGCGTACTGTTAGACCTCTATCTGGTAAATACGACCCATTAAAAGCAGAGGAGGAAATACTTAGGTATTGGGAAGAAAATAAGATTTATAATAAACTCAAAGAGGTTAACAGTAAACTCCCTAAAAAGTTCTTATTTATAGATGGTCCCCCTTACCCGTCAAGTCCAGTACCTCACATAGGAACTGTATGGAATAAGGTAATTAAAGACTGTATCTTAAGATATGAGAGACTCAACGGCTTCCGCACATACGACCAGCCTGGCTACGATACACACGGTTTGCCAATAGAGGTCGCTGTTGAAAAATTATTTGGAGTTCAGAGAAAAACGGACATTACAGAGAAAATAGGAGTAGATAAATTCGTTGCTAAGTGTAAGGAATTCGCGCTTGCTAATGCATCAGCTTTAACGAATAATTTCAAGAACGTAGGAGTTTTCATGGATTGGGATAAGCCTTATTATACACTAGATAATACGTACATCTCAAACTCATGGAGTGTAATAAAGAAAGCCCATGAAAGAGGATTATTGTATAAGGGTGTTCATGTTCTTCATTGGTGTCCTAGGTGTGAGACCACATTAGCTGACTATGAGGTCTCAGAGTATAGAGATTTAGAAGATCCGTCAATTTATGTCAAGTTCAAGATAAGAGGAGAGGAGAACAGATACTTAGTTATTTGGACTACAACTCCGTGGACCCTACCAGCTAACGTGTTCGTTATGATAAATAAAGATTATGATTATGCTGACGTTGAAGTAAAGGGCGAAATCCTAGTTATAGCAAAGGATAGAGTAGAATCCGTAATGAAAGAAGCTGGTATAAAAGATTATAAAATTCTGAGAGTGTATAAGGGAGAGAAACTATTAGGGTTGAAATATGATCATCCTTTAAGGGACTTAGTACCTGCCCAACAAAAAGTTGATGAATATCATATTGTGGTCGACGCTGGAGAAAACGTGACATTAAGCGAGGGTACTGGTTTAGTTCATTCTGCGCCAGGTCATGGTGATATTGATTTTGAAATAGGAAAGGCTCACGGATTTCCAGTCTTGATGTTTGTAAATGATAGAGGTGAATTTACACAAGAAGCTGGCAAATATGCTGGTAAAAACGTTAGGGAGGCGTCAAATGAAATAATAGAAGATTTAAAGAAAAGGAATGCCCTACTTTATGCTGGTAAAATAGTCCATAGATATCCGGTATGTTGGAGGTGTAAATCACCACTAATTCTAAGGGCTATAGAACAATGGTTTATTGCTGTATCAAAATTAAAAGAAGAGTTATTGAGCGAAGTAGAGAGGGTTAAGTGGGTTCCAGAGTGGGGTGAGACAAGAATAGGCAATATGGTGAAAGAAATAAGGGATTGGGTTATCAGTAGGCAGAGGTTCTGGGGGACGCCATTACCTATTTGGGTTTGCCAGAAATGTGGTAATATTATCGTAGTAGGGAGTAGAGAGGAGCTAGAAAAGGTAGCAATAAATAAGGTACCAGAGGATTTACATAGACCGTGGATTGATGAAGTTATAGTAAAATGTAATAAGTGTGGTGGTGAAGCAAGGCGTATCCCAGATGTTGCGGATGTTTGGTTTGATAGTGGTGTTGCGTTCTTTGCGAGCTTAGGAGAGGATTGGCAAAAGAAATGGAATGAGATAGGTCCAGTGGATTTAGTTTTAGAAGGGCATGATCAGCTAAGGGGTTGGTTCTTTAGCCTTTTAAGAGCTGGAGTTATACTTATGGACAAAGCACCATATAATGCAGTTCTAGTTCACGGATTTATGCTGGA
>JAPYVG010000098.1 GCA_028277025.1 Sulfolobaceae archaeon | reverse complement strand
AAAAGTAGCACCAAAAAAAGTAGCACCAAAACATGTAAACACTATAATGGGCCTAATTCTTACGAGAGATTATATAAAGTGATGCCACATATAGTGAGAACAGTAAGAGAGGATCCCTTCAGTGATAGGGAGATATTGGCTTTGATCCAAGTTAATATTAAAGGGCGGGATCGAATCTTAGGAAAAATTAAATACGATGATAAATTATCGTTGGAGGCCTTTTCAGACGCTACGATATTTAATGATAATATGGCTGATTTATATTATTTAGACTACTTATGGGTTTCGTACAAAGAGGCAATTGGCTTTAAACAAGATAACCTACACGGTATCGTTATCCAGTTTAACCCTAAGGCAATGGACGAATATGTAGAGGAACTGCTCTATAATTCACGAAGTATTAGAGACTGGATGTGCCTTAAAATGAACATGTACTTTGGTAATGACGCTAAATACATTAGACTAAGGAAGTCACAATCCAGTACTAGAGGCTTTGAAGCTATATCCAGATTTAGTAATTTATTGAATGGTGTAAAGGCAACGAACTCTAATTCAGGTATAGGAAAATATTTTGATTGTGACAGTGATAGCCCCAAATTTGAAAACTTGAAGATGTTTACCAGTTTTGTATTGATTCATACCATTGCACACGTGTTTGTTGAAGATATATTACCTATCTTCTCTCCTTCACTGCATAATCAATTTTTATATTACATTGAGCACCCAATTTTCGGAGATAGTAAGGAAAACATCTACATTATTGATACCATTCAAGGGGGAAGTGGCGTATTAAAAATTCTATCTGAGTTAATAAAGAGCAAGCCTAATCAGTTTACCCTATCTATGAATATGATAGTTCAAAAGATAATTCAATCCTATTCATGTCATGAGAACAAATTTAATAAGAATTTGGCTAATCTGAATGTAAAATTACAGAAATACAAAAATCAATTAAATAAGTTAGTAGATAGGGTTATCGATATATATGATTCATGGAGGTCGTGTTCTAAGGACACTTTTCCGTTACATGTAGCTGTAAGGAACTACTTAGCTGAGAATTTCCAAAGAGAGATATATGGAAGTTCGACTAATAGAAGTTATTTTAAGGATTTAATCTCGGAGTTACCTCTTTGCTGGGACGGATGTAATGCTTGTGTAGGAATGGATAAAGGTTGTATGTTCATGCCTTTCGACCAGCCCTTCCTGATAAGTAGAAACTTAGTAACCATGTTCCTAAATACTGCCAACAATTGGCTAGGAAAGTCGGTATTTACGATAGCTAGTGGGATAACATCGACCAACTCCTTATTAGATGTGTTCAAAGACTTAATTTTATTAGCAGAAAGAGAAATAATACTAGTCTCTCCGTGGATATCTAAGGACACGATAAACATCTTAAATGATATAAAATACAGAAGATCGATTAAAGTAAAAGTGATTACTTTAGACAGTGAGCAAAATCAGGGAGCCATAGAGGAAGCAGAGAATAATAATAATGACCCAATAATAGTCTTGAAGTTTCCCGAGGACAAAAAGGAGAAACTATTACACCTTAAGGCCTTAGTGATTGACGGCTCGATAGTAATAACGGGTTCCGCCAATTACACTAACTCAGGTCTAGGTAGTAATATTGAGATAGTCAACATTATTTTAGATCCAGAAAACGTAAAAAGTGTACTTAAGCAAATTGAAGATATAGAAAAATCCATCAATAAGAAATAAACAGGGAGGTGTAGAGGAATTAAGAACAATGTAGAAACACGACGGAAAATTTTCTTAGTTTATATTTCGCTTATTGCCTTATGTATCCAGTAATAATGTAGAGAGTTAGATTAGCCGTACCTAAAAGCATTTTTGATAAATTTTGTTGTTAATCTATTCATCGAGAAAGGTCTCAAGGAGAACATTCTGCGAATAAGTGCTTAAGAGATGTGTTTAATTCTCTCCCTGTTAGCCTTAATTATTCTGATTCAGGATGGATATAATCACCGTCCGTATCGTGAACCTATTCTCGTTATGAAATAGTCCTAAAATGGTGACAGTATTTTAGACCTTGTTAACATTTAGCGTCTTTATGGAGTTGAAAATATACTTAAATACGTCTAATATTTTTATAGATTCATCAGGGTGTAACTTGTCATAACCTAGTAATTGCTTCAAGTCTGGATGATACTTTACAATAATATCTACATTACGTACGTTTATGTTATTCCTAGAATGGGTTTGAGTTGGCTTTTTATTAGTAACGACCTTGCCAACTAACCTTAAAAACTTCTTCCTTTTTTGCGAGTCAATGAACACGTTATGAATTAAACTATCGTATATTTCGTTCATCTCTTTCTCTACGAATGTTTTAGCGAATAAAGCTGGGTGAACGAATATTATATCGTCATTATTGTCCTTTAAAAATACTTTAACTTCACGGCCGTTTATTCTAGATCCTAAGCCTTCAACTACTTCATTCAACATCTTACCTACGTTAAACTTCACTAGTATGCTACTTTCTTTGGATATCAGCTGTAACAACGTATTAAGACAGCGAGATATTTCTTTAACATTTCCTATGTTAATAACATCCTCGTCATCCAGTCGCCTTTGAATCAACATTTTCCTCAACACCATGAGCACTAGCTTATGCTCCCAATTAACTCCGATATCCTTAAATTTACTTGAATCGTATCCTACGACCTTTACGCTCTCTCTTTTCTTAGGACTTCCAGCCTCTAGGTATAAATTATATTGTTTTATAAAGAAATAAGAAAAATAATCTTGATCTAAGCTGGGCTCAAGGTCTTCACGCTCTATCACCTTACGGTCAAAGTTTAGGTCTAAGTATTCCATATGTCCGTTACTTTTTGTGACGTATGTGTGAAATATGTTGGATATACTTATCCAATTATCTCCTACTCTAAGAAAAAGATTTCCCAGAAAAGGGTTTTTTAAGTCATAGGGCAACCCTAGGGAAAAAGTCCAATATATCCCCAGTGTTTTTCTTATTTCCAAATCGTTTATTATAGAGGGAGAGCTATTACCAAAGTCCATGATTCCAGATGGCCTAGATATAACATCGGAGTCAAACCTTAAGACGTACGAAATACTATTTCCAAATAGTTCACGATGAAATAGCTCATGATAATTTCCCCAATATTTTAGAGTTAGGGTCCTATCCAAATACGGTGAATATGCCGGGGCGAAAGTGACACTAGACTTTAAAGGATCGTTATAAAAACCAAAAAATATTCTCCCCAGTATTTTAGGTGATATTATGTCTTCTATCCTAAAGAAATATAATGTTTTACCGCACTTCTGATATTTTCCGCAGTCGTCCTCATACACGTCATCTAGATTTCGAATTAAGTCTACGTAAGCATTGTATAATGCTTCGTTTAAGTCACGCAATAAGGTGGCTTCATGACTCTCGTGGCATCTTTTTTCTATCATTATAATTACTGTGTATTATGTATACATTAATAATCATTGCTGATCAGGCTGAACTAGATACACGATAGCTACGTGAAAATCTCCACTTTATAGTGTACACAGACTCTCAACCGAAATAAAAATAAATGTGATCTATTTACTTTTTTCTGTGACAAAACGTTTCATAGAAAGCGACACTTTCGCCTCACTAATTCCTGAAATTGACAAAAAGGCTAAAAAGGAGAAAGGACCGGGAAGACCCCCTTACTGGGAAATGATTTTCTGGTGGACTAGGAAACCTTTGATATCAGCAAGAGCATTTACGGCTGCTGCACTATTACCAGAAAACACGTCAGTGGCGGATTTTAAGAGGATAACTAGACTAAGTGAAGATAACCCTCACAAATATCAGCCCATAACCGACGGTAAGTTCAAACAGTTCACGGTATTGGATCCCTTCGCTGGGTTTGGTTCTATCCCACTAGAGGCTAAGAGGTTAGGAGTTGGAAAAGTAATAGCTTCAGACCTTCTACCTACAACTTACGTCTTCCTAAAAGCAGTGCTGGAGTATCCCAATTACGGGGAGAGACTCATTAGTCACGTGAAAAAGTACGGCGAGGAACTGCTAAAGTCAATTGAGGAGGACGTGAAGGAGCTTTATGGAGACGCTTCCGGTTTCGTTGGAACATGGGAAGTGAAATGTCCTCATTGTGGTAACTACACTCCACTCGTTAATAAGTGGTGGTTATTGGAAATTAAAGGTGATGAGGAGGAGGAAGAAGAAGAGAGTGAGGAAGAGGAAGAAGAGGTTAGATCGGGCGAGTTTAGGAGACTTGTATTCATGAAACCTGAGATTAAAGGGAAAGAGTTACGAATAAGAGTAGTTGACCTAAACAAGGAGCTAGGTAAAAGGTCGCTAAAGGCAAAGAAGGCAAAAGATAAAGTGGTTGTAGATGGAAAAGAGTACCAAGTGCCTGAAGGAAATGTTAAGGCTAAGAACTCTTTAGCTAAATGCCTATTTTGTAATAACATTATGCCAGGCAAGGGCGATAATTGGTACGTAAAAGAAGCTGTTAAGGACTGGGGCGAGAAATACGAGAAATACTTGAATGGAGAAATCGACTTAGACAGTTTAAAAGACGCTAAAGCTAGACCCATCATTTTAGTGAAGTTTAAGGGAGATGGAAAAGAGCTACAATTTGAGGAAATTGGTCAAGAGGATATAGAAACGTTCTGGAAGACTTTTGAAATGCTAAAAGAGGTTGACATTAGTAAAATACCGACAGAAAAAGTGGCTCCATACGGGACCGTAAGGTTTGCGACATGGGGATTAGATAAATTTTTCAAAATATTTAACGCAAGGCAATTGATTATTCTCAGTAAAATCTTAGACAAACTAAACGATTTAAAGGAGAAGATTGATTTTGATGATAAACATAAAGACGCGGTGATCACATACTTGGCTATAACGTTCTTAAATTATGTGAGGTATAATTGTATGTTAACATCAGTGGAATCGACCAGAACATTTATTAGGAATGCTTTATCATTTAGGGGGGTCTCATTTACATGGAATTGGATAGAGGTTTCTCCATTAGCCAACGTTATTGGATCTTTTTCAAGAAGCTTAGAGCATGTGATTGAAGGTTTAGAGTATTTAACACAAACTGATTCGACATCGGAACTGGATATAACTAATTCCGATATTAACGAGTTAAACTTAGACCCAGTTGACGTTATAATAACAGACCCACCTTACGCTAATGACGTACCTTATCCAGAGATAAGCGACTTCTATTATGTGTGGTTAAAGAGGATTATCCCATTACCATATAATACACAATGGGAAGAACTTGCACCAAAGGATATTGCGGTTGAAAAACCTAGAGGCGAAGTCTTTGGTGACAACATCGGTACATATGAGTATTTCAGGGAAAGATTAGCCCAAGCATTTGCAAAGCTTGACCAGTTCTTAAAGGATGACGGACTAATGGTTACCTTTTACAATCACACATCTCCAGACGCGTGGATTTCACTTTTATATGGAGGGTGGTACTACTCCAAATTCAAAATATCAGCGATTCACGCAATGACTACTGAGGACGAGACCAGGGTTAATGCCAGAGGTACTATGTCATTAAACAAATCAATGGTTATCGTATGGAGGAAAAAAGCAAAGGGACAAAAACTAATCCAAGAAGCCGTCAAGGAAGCACTAAATTACGCCTCAACGTGGGTCTCCACCAGACTTCTAGGAAAGGAGAGAATCATCGAACTTTCAATAGACGCTTACATAGAAGTTTTAGGCAAGGTCCTCGAGACTTTGACAAAATATGAGAAGTTGATCGGTTTAAAGGGGGAAGGTGTTGAAGCCGTAGAGAACTTGATAACAAACTACG
>JAPYVG010000019.1 GCA_028277025.1 Sulfolobaceae archaeon | reverse complement strand
AGAGTTTCTCCCCTAAAGTAATACCAGACTACATCTCCCTTAACTTTTTCTCTAATTACAAAATTTTCTGGGTTAGAAAAAATTATACGATGCAATTATTTTTGTAAAATGAATTTGGGGTCTAAGGACTAGGGAGCTAGCGAGACAGACAGCATGTCATATAAGGAAAATTGGGAAATATAAGGTGACTAAAGTTGTTGAGGTTTATGGAGGTGTTGGATATAAAAGGCAGATAGAGGGATTAAAGGAAGCTGATGTTGTAGTTGCGACTCCAGGGAGATTAATAGATTTATGGAGTAACGGTGTAATTGACCTTAACACTTTTCGTATTGTAATAATTGATGAAGCGGATTTAATGCTAGACATGGGTTTTATTGATGACGTTTCTCTTATACTATCTAATACGAATAGGGAACTGACTGGGCTTTTTTCAGCTACTATACCTAGTGAAATTGAGGAGCTAGCTAAGAAATTTATTAAGGATTTTGAGGTGGTAAGGGTTTGTTTAGGTTTAGCTAACGTTACCCAGAAATTTATTTATGTGAAAAGTCGGAGGGATAAAGTGAATTTCGTGAAGAGGGAATTAGATAAGGCAGAAGGTATAATAATCTTTGTCAACACAAGGAAAAGTGTTGAAAGATTAGCTAAGGTTATTGATGGCTCAGTGGAGTTAAGGGGTGATTTGCCTCAGAGTATTAGAAATAGGAATATAGATCTGTTCAGAAAGGGGGTTTATAAGGCTCTTATTACTACCGATGTAGCTTCAAGGGGTTTAGATATTCCTATTGTTAATGAGGTTATTAATTTCGATATTCCTAAAGATATTAAGACTTATATACACAGGATTGGGAGAACTGGGAGGATGGGTAGGGAAGGTGTAGTTATAAATTTGTTGTCTGATAAGGATAAATGGTTTGAAGATAAGGTTAAAGGGTTAATTAAATAAAATAATTTTTGTGTTACCTCTTGAATTTTATAGTAGAAGTGATGTTAGGAGGGAAATTTTTGAGTTTAGTAAACAGAGATGGGTGGCCTTACAAAATCCTAAGGCTTTTGTTAGGTATGATTTATCCAAGTCCCCCCTAAGGTTTGAAAAAGAGGAAGATGTGGTAAAGTTTGTTAAGCTTTATCAAGCTAGAAGCATATATTCAACTGCAGCTAAATATTCCGACTTTACTTCTATGAAAATTATCTCATACACTCCCTTCTTTGACATAGATACGGTAATTGATAAATGGGAGTACGCTGTTAAGGCTGCTGAAGTAATCGTATCTTTCTTAGAGAAGGAAGGAGTTAGTAAATCAGTTTATTTACTTTGGAGTGGGGAGGGAATTCACGTTAGGATTAATGAAAATGCATTACCTAAGAGTGAGGACGTCGTTATACTTTCTCACGCTATAGTTAAATACGTTCTTTCAAGAGTGAAGGATGAGATAAGTAAGTTATCTGAACAGTCTGGTGGAGTTCTTAAAATTGACGATTTGATAGATGATAAGAGAGTATTTACTGTACCTCTCTCATTTCATAAAAGACTCGATTTAGTCGCTGTATGCTTTACTCCAAATGACTTAACTTCTTTTTCACCGGATTGGGCTAATCCTTTAAGGTATAAGCACCAAAGGGTTTGGGATAAATATGAGGAAGGTGAAGCTGAGGATTTAGCAATTAAGGCTTTAAGTGAGTATAAGTCACCTTCTCATTTATCTATAAAAGCTGAAGAAAAAGAAAGTGAGGGGAGGATAGGGCGTTTTCAAGCTATGGGAATTCTTCAGGCTGCACGATATTATGTTCTTTATGGCGATATTGATAAAGCTAAGTCGTTTGGGATCAATAGGGCTATATTTTATGCTTGGGCTAAATATTATGGTAGGGGTTATAAAGCTAGGACTGGGAAACTCGAGATTCCTAAGGATGTTAAGGAAAGTGACAGGGAGTTGAAGAACGTTGCGGGCGAACAAGTGTATGTGGATAAAGAAAGCGGTTATTTTATTATTGGTGATAAACCTCAAACGCCAGAGGATTATGATAAGGAGATTAAAAATAAGATAGAACTGGTTATCCCTTATGAAGAGGCGTGGAAGGCTTCTATAGATTACGTTTCCTCATTTTCTAGGGACGTTTTGCTGAATCAGAGGAAATTTTATGAGCTAGTTTATCTCCCGGTTAGGGACGATTTCGTAAATAAAGTGGTTAAAAGAAAGAAGTCTGGATTGGATGCTTTCTTTTCATCATAAAAATTTTTATATCGTAGTTGTTCTACTTTTTAGTTAATATAGTTTGCGGCTTTATTTCATTATTATAAAATTCATTAAACTAAGTAAAAGAGAAGTGAGTGATGAAAAAAAGGATTGTTATAATCGGTGGCGGAATAGGAGGAATGGGAGTAGCAACAACGTTGGCACAGAAGATGAGAGATGCTGAAATTACAGTTATAAATAAGGAAGCCTTTTATTTTGCTGGCCCCAGTAGGCCATTATTGTTAACTAATGAACAGAAATACAGTAGGATAATTAGAGGATATGAAGAAGTAGGTAAGATGGGCATTAAAGTTATCGTAGGTAATGTCTACAAGATAGACCCAGCGAATAGGAAAGTTTACGTTTCAGACACTACATTTAACGTTAAAAAAGAAATAGAATACGACTACCTAGTCCTATCACCGGGTATAGTTTTTGACGGTAGTTCAATAAATGGATACGAAAAATACTGGTGGAAGAACGCTACAGTATACGACCTTGGTAGAGTAAACGTATTGAAGAACAGACTTTGGACAACTGAAAGCGGAACTGTTATAATTTATGCTCCCAAGGCACCATATAGGTGTGCACCAGCACCTACTGAGACTGCACTACTCGCTCATACGATTCTAACTTATAGAGGAGTTAGAAATAAGTTTAAGATTATTCATATTGATGCTAATGATAAAACTCAACCCCCAGTTATTGCTGATGTAGTTAAGCAAATTTATGAAAAAGCTGGTATTGAACTAGTCACTAATCAAGAGATAGTGGAAATTGGCGAGAACTACGTTGTTACGAAGTCTGGTGAGAAGTATAACTTTACAATTTTAGCGATGCTTGAACCCAATAGAGCTCCTAAGTTCGTAGAGGAAGCCGGTTTAGGCTCTCCTTTCGCTGATGTTAGATCTCCCCAAGATTTAAGAAGTCCTAAATATGACGACATATTAATTGTAGGCGACGCTGCAAAGTTACCTTTCCCTAAGAACCAAGAGATCGCCTTCGAGAGTTCTCAGTTTGCAGCTAATAAGATTTTAGAGATGGAGGGTATTGGTGAAAAAGTTCCAGTTCAATACGCATTCGTAGGCTGGGCATATGTAGGTAATCTTGAGGGTAAATTAGAGACTATGAGTTTACAATTCCAGCTAGACTTAACTAAGCAACCCCCTGCAGCTGCTAAAGACCCGGTGATGAAAAGGGATTATACTATACAGAAGGATAATTGGGAACAAGCTTATCTTAATAGGCTGTTTGGTTATAAGTCTGATTGAAAAACAATGATTTTTTTATGTAAATTTTTAGTTCATTAAGCCTCATTCTTTCTATCTTTTTTGCAATTTCAGAAATCCTATCTACTTCTTCCTTTTTTAACATTAATTTCAAATTGTAAGCTTCTTTTTCACCTACGCCAGTTAACCCTAGTCCATCTCTCTTAGCAAGTATATAAGAGTTTTGAATCAGCATTTTTAGATGTGCTTCAACTCTATAACTATATATAAAATATGTTTTAGTCCATCTGAACATAAATAGGGGTTCTTGCAATTTATATCTTTTGCATAACTCGTCATAGATAAGGAACATTGCTACGAAAAATTTGTATTTCCTAGTGTTTTTACCCATAAACGAGAGCGTTAATAATATCAAATTGTCAAGTGTAAAATCGTATTTCAGTCCTTTTTCATTGATAATTTTGTCAATTCCACTTAAGGTATATTTTAACAGAAAGTACGCTGACTCACAAGATCTATATTTCTCTATCTCATCTACTGCCTCTCTAAGGAGTTGTGTCACTCTATTTTCTGTCTCACTCATTCTTATTTACCTCTTCCATTTCAAGAATTGCTAAGACAACGCCAGAATGCGGGAATAAATGAGGGAAGTTTCCTCTTCCCTCACAAGTTACAGGGTCAACGTGTTCTCCTATAAGTCCTAAAGGTGAGCTACATGAGGATAGTTTTTGGAGTAACATTTTCGCCTTATCAATCTGGTTTAGCTTAATATAAATCCTTGCTAGCCATGTTGTTACTAGCGTAAAGGGGTTAACTGCATTTCCTAAGAAATCCCTTTTGTACCGTAAATATAGCCCTTCAGAAACTTTTAACTCGTCCTCCACTCTCTTTAGCGTGTTTAAGAAAATTTGGTTGTCAGCTGGTATAAAATCATAAATTGGTAATGTGAGTAATGCGGCATCTACTTCATCTCCATTGTAATATCTAACGAAGTGGTCTTCTTTAACTCCTTTACTTAATACATCGTTTTTTATCTCATCAGCCCTGGCTTTCCATTCATCGGCAAGGTTTTTATAACCTAATTCTTTAGCTAACTTTGAAGCTCTATCTAGTGCAACCCAGCATAGGACTTTAGTGTGTGTGTAATGCCTTAGAACTCCTCTTTCCTCCCAGATATCTGTGCTTGGATCTCTCCACGCATAAGAGACCCACGTGGCTATAGTTTCAACTGCCCAGAAGTTTCTATCGATATAGTCATCGTCCTCTGTCTCCTTATAGAATGTGTATAATGCATTCATAAACGCTCCTTCTATATCCATTTGGACTTGCAAATATGCAGCATTCCCTATTCTTACTGGTTTGCTATTTTTATAACCGCTTAACCAGTTAATTTCCTCTTCCGCTGGTGGTGGACTTCCATCAATTGTATAGAATGGGTGGTCAAAACTCTTTGATGATAAATCTATTAAATTCATTAAAAAATCTAGTGCTCTTCTAGCATAAGTAAGCAAACCGGCTCTGGTTAAAGCCTCTATTGCATATGATGAATCCCGTATCCACACATATCTATAATCCCAGTTTCTACCCTCACCAATTATTTCCGGTAAAGATGTCGTAGGTGAAGCGATTATTCCGCCAGAGGGTTTGTAGAATAATCCTAAAATTACTGATAATGACCTATAATATAAGTCTTTAAAGAGAGAAACTTTCTTAGCTCTTCCTAATTCTTTTTCCGTAAAATTTATTAGTTTTGAGAAAGCTTCGTACGGCTTAGAATACACGAATCCCTTTTGGCTGAATAGTCCATATCTTAAATCTCTCGAGTAAAGTAGATACAAATATCCTTTCCCACTTTTTACCAAGATCTCATAAGGTGTTATGATCTCGTAGTTTCCGTAAATTAGGAGCTCTAGCCCCTCTTTAGATAGTGGGTTTTTGTATATTACCCCTTTATCTGTTACCACCTCTGTCCCAGCGTTTATTAGCCCGTAATTAAAGACTGGGTGAATCTCAACCTTTAGAGGTATTTCCGTGTCATAAAGTCTAATTATTGCTGGTAATGATATGGGTAAAAAATCTATTACGTTAGCTTTTCCTCTTTTTGTCTTATAAGTGGTTTTAAGTATTAGAGAGTATCCTATATATTCTTGCTCGTTTTCATGCTCGTCAACTGGTCTTATTGAGAAGTATCCACCCTTATTTTCATCTAAAATTTTAGTGAATACCGAAGGGCTATCAAATCTAGGAACTGGGAACCAATCAATACTTCCGTATGATTCTAACGCAGATGTTAGGCCGTTAGATAGGAATGCATAGTCCATACGTTTTAGTTGTAGTTTGTTTTTTAAAATAGTTTTGAGAGTAGTTAATATGTTCGCGGTAAGTATAAATACACAAACACCCCCCATTAGATTTAGACAAACTTACAGAGATTTAATAGAGAAATATAGCTATTTACAGTTGCCTTTAGACCTTGCCGTTTTAGATAGTGGTGACTATTATATTTCCGTTGGAGGAGTCGCTAAGATGATGATGGGAATATTGAATAAGTTTGATAGGGTTAAGTGGGTTTCGCTAGGCCCTGGGTATCCCCCTGAGGTTAAGTTTTCTGAATCAGTGTATTTTTATTTCGTAGACCTAGACCCAGTAACACTACAAGGTTATACTAGATTTAAAGAGGGTATTTACAATGAATCTCATGGTATTTCAAAATATGAAATTAAGCCAGAGGATTATATATCTTATACGGAATATAATTGGTTGTCTGCGAAAAAACTTTTAGAATTTTATAAGGATACTGATGTATATTTTATTAACGACTTCCAACAGTTACTTGTAGGAGGTATAATAGGTCCTTCTGCCCCCGCAGTTCTATGGTATCACATACCCTTTGTTCCAGAAAACCTTTCGCCTAAAATTAGGGATTTCATAGTTAGGGCTTTTGAAGGTTTCGATTACGTGGTGTTTAGCACTAAGAGGGATCTGGAAGGTCTTCTGAGGATAGGGGCTAAGATTAAAGCTAAGCAAATTTACCCCTTTATTTCCGTGAGCTCATATAGAAGGGCAAGCAAGGAGGAAGTTAGTAGGATTAAAAGTAAGTATGGTATAAAGGATGACGAGAAGATAATTACAGTAGTAGCAAGGATGGATCCTATGAAGAGTCAAGATTTAGCAATATTAGCGTTAAAGGAGTTAAAGAGGGACGATGTTAAGTTACTTCTAGTTGGTAACGGTAGTTTTACGAGTGGTGCTTTGGGGACTGGTAAAGCTGCTTTGTGGGTTAAGAAGTTAAAAAGCTTAGCCGAGGAGTTAAAAGTTCAAAATAAGGTGATTTTTACGGGTCACGTTAGTGATGATGAGTTATATGCTATTTATGAGGCGTCTGACGTTATTGTTCTTCCCTCGAGGATTGAGGGGTTCGGTCTTGTAGTATGTGAAGGATGGGTTTATGAAAAGCCTGCAGTTGTTAGTGATGGTGCTGGTGTTCACGAGCTGATAATTGATGGTGGAAATGGTTTCACATTTAAGAGTGGCGATTATAGGGATTTAGCACAAAAAATAGAAATTATCTTGAGGGATCCAGACAAGTATGGTTACCTCGGTAAAGAGACTCTCAAAAAATGTTCGTCTGATTACGCCTTTGAGCAACTCAAAGAGGTGTTCTTAGGAACAATGAAGGATTATGGCAAATAATCACTTACTTTCTGAGGGTTTTATTGTTATTACTCCACTATCTTCATCAACTTGTAATATATATTTTGTCCCGTGTTTCTCTATCATTGACTTCGGTATATATAAGTTCAACGGCAATGTATAGTACTCATATTCGTATGTTTTACCCCTGACGGTCTTTTTTCCCACTAATCTTTTAGCCTCTACTATTCTCTCTTTCATAAGATTAGCATCTCAGTTTAGGTTTTTAAACCTTATTCCAAATGTTTCTAACACTTTTTAATTGTAATACTCAAAAATTTTTATACTTAAAAAAGGAAGATTGAAAAGTAATGATGAACACCAGCTGTAATGATTTGTGATTGGAAACGCTCAACTGACTTTTTAAACCCTTTACTAATTTTCACTTATGAACCCCGTACATATTCTAGCTAAAAAAGGGGAAGTAGCAGAAAGAGTACTAATTGCTGGAGATCCGGGCAGGGTGAAGTTACTCTCTAAATTTTTAGAGAACCCAGTTCTAGTGAACGAGAATAGAGCGTTTCTGGTATATACGGGGAAGTATAAGGGGGTTGATGTAAGTATTGCGACACATGGCATCGGAGGTCCTTCAATAGCTATAGTCCTAGAAGAATTAATAATGTTAGGCGGGAGGATATTTATAAGGTATGGAACAGCCGGGGGGTTAATACCAGAGTTAGATCTCGGAGATTTTGTAATAGTTAGTGGTGCTTCATATAATCAAGGAGGCTTATTTTACCAATACTTTAAGGAGAATGTGAGTATCTCGGCAACACCGGATTTTGACGTTCTCCTCACCCTTTATAATACCTTTAAATCACATGGATTGAAATTTCACGTAGGTAACGTTTTCAGTAGCGATGCATTTTATGCGGAAGATGAGGAATTTGCCAAAAAGTGGTCTGAGAGGGGCAATATAGCTGTTGAGATGGAGTGTGCTACATTGTTTCTCTTAAGTAAGTTGAGAAAAGTGAAGGGTGGTGCGGTTGTGGTAATTTCAGATAATCTAGTGAAGGGTGGTGTGTGGATATCTAAGGAAGATTTAGAGAAAAAGGTAGCAGAAGGTGCTAAAGCTATATTAGACGCGTTAATAAACATACAGTAAATGAAGATTGTTAGAGACCCTATTCATGGGTATATAGAGATCGACGAGAGGATATTGCCAATAGTTTCCTCACCTTATTTTCAGAGATTGAGATATATCACTCAAAATGCCTTAGCATATATGGTTTACCCGGGAATGAGACACACTAGGTTTGAACATAGTTTAGGGGTAATGCACTTAGTGAAAGAATTTCTGAAATTTCTAAATTTTAATAAGCAAGTCGATTTTATTGATGATGATTACGTACTACTAGTAAGCCTTACAGGTTTGCTTCACGATATAGGGCATTTAGCTTTTTCACACACTTTTGAAAGTGCAATAAAAGTATTTGATGAGATTTATGGAGGAAAGGTTGAGTATTTGGGTAATAAGACTCACGTTAAGTTAGGCATTAAAATAATAGAGGAATACTTAGCTCCTTACATTGATAAAGTGGCAAAAGGCGATCCAGTTAAATTCATAATTCACGTGCTTAATGAAGATCCTAAAAATGAGGAGGAGAGACTGAGTTTACAGTTAATTTCTAATTTTATAGATGCTGACAGAGGCGATTATTTGTTAAGGGATTCATATTATGCTGGAGTAAGTTACGGTTTTTACGACGTTGAAAGGTTAAAAAGGGTTTTAGTTTATGTTGATGGAAAAATTGCTATTTTGAGCAAGGCTATTCCTATAGTAGAACAATTCCTCTTATCCAGAATGTATATGTTTGAAAACGTTTATTTTCATAGCGTGGTAGGAATGTATAATTCAATACTTTCTCATGCGATTTCAAAACTTATTTCCACTGGCTTATTAGACCTTTCTAATCCACTGGAAATAACAGAGTTCAAAATATTCTCCTTACTCGATAGAATAGATCAACATTTTAAAAATGCTATAATTTATAGGCAAGGATATAAGAGGATAAAAAGGGATATAGTAGGAGAATGTTTCCATTTAATAGATAGAGAAGAGTTATTAAATTTGAGTAGAGAGACGAATAGTAAGATAATTTATTACGAGTTTTCCGATACGCCCTATAGGGAAGAAAAGGAGGCCGTTTATATTTATGATGGAAATAAACTTACTCAACTATCTAGAGTGTCGAACCTTATAAACGCTGTGAAAGAGTTAAAAAAGGCTATAATTGTATATCATGTTGACATGGAAGAAAAAGTGGAAAAATATAAAAGAATATTGGAGAGTTGTAAGGTTTAATTTTTGATAACTCTAGCCCCATCTCCAATTTCTGCAATATAATATTTTTCAATTCCTATCTTTTTAAGGAACTCTATCACATCATTAACGTATTTTTTAACAGTGAAAATATGTGGGTTTGGCCCAGCATCAAATGTGTATGCAGCGTTGTTAAATTCTTGAACCCATTCAATTATTTCAAATGACTTATCATTTAAATAAAAGAATGAAGGCCAAGAATCTAGTATAACCGCATGCATATTATTACTATGTCTCATAGTCCAATAGAAAAACTCCTTTTCATCTTTTCTCCTTATTGCTTCTATTACCTTAGGCAAAGTATCCTCTATGAATTTAAGCCTACATTCAAGAAGATAAGACGTATTCGCTGTAATTATCATTCCTTTTCTAGAAGAAATTTTCTTTCTCTGATGGGAAATTATAGGGATTACATCTACTAAGTCACTCCAGTAATCTGGTGGGAAAAGTTGATAACAGAACGAGTCTTCCCCATCATCTCTAACTCCTTTTTCCCAAATCACAAACCCACCTGGAATACTTCTGCAAGCACTCCCAGATCCTATTCTCGCAATTTTACTTAGTTCTTTCTGACTAAGTCCTAAACCCAGTGCCTCATTTGAAGCTACTACTAGGGCCGCTATTCCAGCGGCGGAAGAAGCTAAACCCACTGATTTAGGAAAGTTAGAGAACGACTCTACCCTCGCATATAATTTTTTTCCGTATAAATTTCTGAAAATATTTAACACTTTACCACTATATTCTCTGACTTCTTCCTCCGTTGCTTTCTCCCCATTTATAAACACTTCATCCCTTGAGAACTCCTCTGAGAAAATCACTTTAGTCCTAACTTCTAGTCCCTTCAACGAGACTGAAAGGGAGGAATTTAACGGTAGATTAAGTTCTTCGTTCTTCTTACCCCAATACTTGACAATTGCTATGTTTGAAGGTGCTATGGCTTCAGCTTCAAGTTTCAAGCCTTAATCCCTCATCCTCCTTTAGCCTTATAACACTTACATTTTTAATCTTACTCCACTCTTCTATCACGTTTTCTAAATTATAACCTATCGCGAAAACAGATTCCCCTCCCGCACCTGGTGAAATTGTGAATAACGCACCTTCTTTTTCAGCTATTTTTTCTAAAGCCTTTGTGATCTCATTCTCTATCTTTACCCCAACTATTTTCTCAGCTAAATTATTGAGCATATTCCTAGCAAGTCTTAAATGTTCAATTGCATCCTCAATTCTACCTTTTTTCAGTAGTTTTATTGCGAATTCATTTTCTTCATCTATGTATTTCATGATTTTGCTGAAAAGTGGTATGGAGCTTTTTTCTATAAATTTAGAGACAGAATTAACAGTATTAAAGCTTTCTCCTATGAACGCTAAAGCCATGTCTAATTTCCCTATCTCAAACTTCTCTATTTTAGCATCCACTTTATTTATATCGTTAAATCTTCTGTAAATTATTGAGCCATAAACTGCTGCAGCAATATCAAAACCACTTCCAATACCTTTTTGCCTTGTATAATTCGCTTTTTGTGCTATCTCATGGATCCTATCTAGGTCGAGTTCATTATATAAGAGTGTATAAATACAAGCTGTTAATGCCACCGTTGCAGCTGATGAACTTCCTAAACCTGTTTTCTTCCCGTTTATTAAAAACTCTGGATCGTTAAATAGTTTAACATGAAGTTTAGGTAATTTAATTCCTAGTTTTTCGAATTGAGTAATAACACTTTCTATTAACTCATTTCCTTTTCCCTTAAATGTACCGTAAGAGGTTTCAAATATGTTTTCTTCTGAATCACTACACTCAGCTCTAACTCTCTTGTTAATAGCAATTACGTGTGAGATTCCTCCAAATACTACTGAGTAACTACCAATCCATAATACTTTTCCAGGGGCTGAAACTACTTTTTTTATTTTTAACACCTCTACTCTATTATGGAGTTCATTCAAAAAAGGGATAGGCTGGTATTAACTACTATAGCACAATCTGGCCCTAACGGTATAGATTTTACAACACTAATAGCTTCATTAACTCCGTATTTAACGAGAGAGAGTATTCAGAAAAGTATAGAGAATCTTTTCATTAAAGGGGATATAATAAGTGTAAATACTGGCTCTGGGGAAGTTAGGTATATAGCTTCTAAAACTGTTAGGGACGCTATGATTTCACTAGAAATTCAAAAGTATAAAATAGCAGAATACGTTAAGGAATTAAGTAGCAAAAAGGACGAGATTATTCAACTTCAAGATAAGAATAAACAGTTGGAGGAGTTGAAAAATATAGTATCTAAAGGATTAATCCTCATCTCTTTATCCTTAATGAACCTCTACTCTTCACCTATGCCAGAATTAACTATCCCAGAATTCATAGAATCTATGCAACCTCTCAGCGAGGTTTTAAGCAAATTGTCTAAGGTCGTTGATGTTAAATTGAATAAAGAGGATGTTGAAAATATTCTTAAAATAGTAGAAAAATATAGGGGTGTTAAGGATTATGAGTTATTAAAACAGCTAATTGAAAAGGGAGAGGAAAGTAGTTCTAAATAGTTCACAGTCTTCTTAGTCTATATAAATTTTATAAAGGGTGAAGTAATAATTATATACAAGATGAGGAGTAAAAGAAACGAATTAGAGATAATTACGGAGATGCTGGAGCTTGTTAATGATGGTTATACTGCAAAATCTGCTTTAATGAAGAACGCTAATTTAAGCTTTGCAATACTTAAAAAATATGCTGATTACCTCATCAGTAAAGGGTATTTAGAAGAGTCAGAATATGGTTATAAAATAACTCCTAAAGGGCTGAGGTTATTAGAAAAATTAAAGCAAGTCAGAGAACTGGAAGTTAGATTAGCAGAGCTTATTAATGACTTATCTAAAGAATTATAATGATGGTAAGTTTATTCATTGCACTTTTAGCTAGCAGCAGTCTAGCTGCTGGTATTAATTCTCTTCTACAACTAATTTTATTACAGAAAAAAATAACTAAAATCTCAAAAGAAATACACGTAGTAAAATCACTAACTACGCTTTTAGCTTTTAAGAAGTTTATAGATATAGTTTCTGCTAATGAGTCGCAAACACTGATTGAAGAGTTGCTGGTAGGGCTAAGAACATTACCCTCATTTGACTCTGTCTCCGATTTTGTGGAGTCTAAATTAAGTAAATTAAAAGGAAGTGTCATAGGGTTTTTAGATTCTTTGAACACATTAGACGTTGTTACCTCACTTTTTACCAAAGTCCAGGTGTTTCATAAACACAGTGTCTCCCTTAATGTCATTTCTCTTACTTTTCTATTTCTTTCATTTTTAATTCCTTTACAATCATTTTTGTTCTTAGGCTTAGGTTTGGGTTTTGAGGTCGATTCCCTCTCATTCTTGTTTTATACAGTTTATTACTTAGAAAAATTAGAGAGATTAAAACAAGAGTTAAAAAGCTTAACTAGTTAAAATTGAAAAACTCCTTGAATTTTCCTAGAACATTCTTGCAAATCTTCCCTTATCTTATCCATATAGTTCTCAGTTACCGCATAATAGTATTTAGGTCTCCCTATTTTCTTCTCATCGCCTTTCTCTCTTACTACTAGTCCAAGGTCTATCAGTTTCTTTAGACTATTTTCTACTGTTGCCTTACTCATCTTCAGCATTTCTGATAATTCTTCTGAGGTTATGGGTCTATTAACTTCTATTAATTTGAATAAACAATCGATATCTGTATCAGAAATCTTATAGCAACATCTTATTATTTCCTTACTAGCCTTTAATTTTTCACTCATCATTATTAAATTACTCTTTTTCGCTTAATAAAAATTTATCAAGTTTTTACTGAATTTTCTATATCCATAAATATTTTTTCTTTATCAAAATATATTCTACAATCTTTTAATCCTCTAGTTAAATAATTAAGTAACTTCTCATAAATATATGGTCTATCGCAAATTAATATATATGCATAAGGTAATTCTATTACGTTTTCTAAACCCCTATAATTGCATTTTATCTGTAGGCCAAAAACATATTTAATCTCTTTGTTTTCCATAAGAAGCTTTGTGTAAAGTACCGCACCGTCTATGGGGAACTGATATTTTCCTATATTCCTTTTCATAGCCTCTGGGAATTTATCGGACAAAAGTAATTTAGTCCTACCTTTTGGCGGGTGATCACCTAGGATACCGCCTATTACTACTGCTTTAGCCTTATTTAAATCCTCTCTACTCAACTTTCTATCAGCTTGAGGATCTAAGATTATAACCTCTGAAGGGTCAAAAACCTCGTTAAACCGCTTAGGGGTACTCGGGAGCCCTGGAATTTTTATCCCAGTTATTAATAAATCATCACCAACAATCTTATAAGAGCTCTCATATTCGTAGTAAATCCATTCCGATAAAATAGGCTCTAAATGTTCAATAACTATTTTCACAAATTCATTTCATAAATGAAGGGATATATTGTTTTACTTGACTGTGAAGAAGGAATTATTGTCACTAAGGGTAAGAAATTTAATATAGAAAAAGGTATTTATGCATACGTGGGTTCTTGCGGAGTTAATTGCGATAAAAGAATTTCGAGGCATTTAATCAGAAATAAAGAAAAGAAGCATTGGCATATAGATTTTCTTACAGAGCTTTGCAATCCTATCGGTGTAATTGTCTTAAATGAAGGTGAAAAAGAAATAGCTAAGAAACTGACCGTGTTTAAGTATGTTAAAGGATTTGGAAATAGTGATGATAAAGAGAACTCATCTCATCTCTTTAAAGTAGACATAATCTCTCTCTTCAATTTAATTAAATCTAATAAATGAGGACTTTTCTTTGCCATGTCTTCAAATTCACCGTACCAGAAAGCCCCTTGGTTATTAAGAAATTGGATATACAAGTAATCCCTATAAGCTACTATTTTTATGACTCTTACCCCTTTAGGAAGTGGAAAAGGGGTTTTATTAACCTCAATTTCCCTCCCGAAATAGGGAGTTAAGATAAAAGTTAATTTTTCCTTTATCTCGTCTGTAAGTTGTACTTCAATTCCCTCAACACTTCTAACCTCTAACCTTTTCTTGGTACTTCTGCATAATCCTTCCTTGTTAATAAGTAGGGAAGATGAGACCTCATCTATTAATTTATCAAAGTCCAGCATGTCGAACTCTTTAGTAACGTTATAATAAACTCTTATCTTCCTCCCTTCAACTTTTATCTTAACTTCTCTATCTAGGACTCTTATTAATGCAGTACTCTCTCCTCTTATCTTTCCCGTGATTTTTATATCAGCTACCTTACCTTCAACGTAGAATGGTTCGGTATATAAAGTATATGAATAACAAAATTTAGGTGAAATTTTTTGTAATGCTTTCAAAATAATCTCTTGTATGAGTGATGATATCAACATAGGTTATAGTAAAAAGGACATTGTAAAAACTTTTGATGTTGATAAAGTGAATGAGGTATTAAGTAAAGAGAATTTGTTTTCGTATTTAGGTTTACGTGTTATAAAGTTAGATAAAGGATTAGCAGTAACTTCTTTGCAATATTCACCTAATGTGCTGAGAGTGGGTAACGTTTTACATGGTGGTGCAATTATGGCTACAATCGATTATACTGGAGGTTTAGCAGTTATGACTGTTAATGACGGTGATGATCAAGTTACCCAAGAGCTAAAAATCAACTTCTTAGAATCTATGAAAGACGGTCCTTTTACGTGTGTTGGGAAGGTTATTAGGGCAGGGAGAGTTTCTGTTGTCGTTGAAGTAGATTTTTATGATAAAAAGCAAGTACTCGGTGCTAAGGCTTTAGGAACCTGGTATATCTTGAGGGGAAGAAAGGTTAATTCTAGGTGATAAAAATGAAAGTAGTAATCGTTGGTGCCGGACATAACGGGCTCGTAGCTTCCGCAATTTTAGCAAAGAAAGGGTTCAATGTTACGGTGTTAGAGGCAAATGAGAAAATAGGCGGAATGACGGATACGATAGAGGTTAAAGGGGTTAGAATTAGTAGGGCTTCATATGTATTGGGTTTAATGCCAGAGTTCTTAGTGGAAGAGTTTAAAATTCCATTAGTTAAGGGTGATGTGTTTCAAACGTTCTTCGTTAATAATAAAGTAATCCCGTTTTGGAGAGATGAAAAGAAGAGAAAGGAGGAAATGGTAAAAGTCGGTGAGACGAAATACCCAGAATTCGAGGAGCTAATACTTAACTTCAAGAAACTAATGGAAGAGAAATTTACATATGTAGATAAGCCTCCATCAAAAGATGAAGTGCTTGAAGAGGCTGAGAAGAAGGGTTTGGAAGTATTTATAACTACTTCTGCGAAGAAATTTCTTTCAGAGTACATATCCGAAGATTATCATTATTTCTTCATATACCACGGTATGGAGAGGGCCCCAGCTTATGTAATTGCATACTATTTCTCACCTAATTGGGCTCTAGTTAGAGGCGGAATGGGTACTGTAGCAGAGAGAATTGCTGAGTACGCAATTTCTTACGGTGCTGAGATCAGAACTGGGATTAAAGTCGTAGACCTGGTCGAGAAGGGGGATAGGATAGTCGGTGTTGTCACTTCTGATGGTAAAATTATTGACGCTGATGTGGTAGTAATATCTACTAGTCCTCTAGTGTTTTCTGACTATTTAGGAATTAAATTAGAACTGGATTATGCGGGTTGGAAGAAGTATAATGCGATTTTATCAGAGTACCCTAAGTTCCCTCAGCAGTTAAAGGGGTTTGAGTATTCCCTTATTGATACTGAGTTCGGTGAGGTAATCTTTCCCTCGATTCTTGACGATAGTAGAGGCGGAATTGTTATTGAAAGTATGGCCGATATTGATGAACTAGAAAACATTTTCCAAGGACTTCGAAAGAACATTATATATTTGGAGGAGTTAAACTCAAGAAACGCTGAGAAGATATACAATTTACCTTTTGGTAACCTTAACCATTTACCTATGACCAGCAATTTCTTATTTGATAAAAGGCTTGGGTATAAGACAAAATATGATAATGTCTATCTAGCCAGTGCGGGTACTTACCCCGGTGGTCAAGTAACTGGTATTCCGGGTTATAACGTTGCAAATCTCATAATTAAGACTTATCAGTGTTAAGTGATTTAACTTTTTCTATATCTTTCATGGCCTCTTCTTCTTTCCCTAGCTTCATATAAGCCTTAGCCCTCCTATAATAAGCCTTTACAAACTGAGGCTTATAATTTATAGCCTTAGAGTAGTAGTTTATTGCTTCTTTAATCATGCCCTTCTTTTCAAGCAATATTCCCTTCTCGAAATAGAGCTCTGCGTAATATGGGTTTAAGTTTATTGCAGCATTTATGTCTTCCTCAGCGTCTAAATTAAGTTCTTCTTTAGTTAAAGCCCTATAATAATATAGTTCAGCGTCGTATGGATAACTCCTAATTGCTAAAGTTAATTCCCTTAGAGCGTCTAAGTAGTTCCCCGTTTTATAGTCAATTATTCCCTTTACTTTTAGTAGGATAGGGGAATTAGCAGTTAAGTTTGTTATCTCCTCTTTAGCTTTTTCGATTTCTTCGAGCTTTAGATAAGCTAAAGCCCTTAGTACTCTAGCATCATCTGAGTTTAAATCCTTTAGAAGTTCTAAGGCATCTCTATATAAACCGTGTTGTATATAAATTCTTGCCATTTCGAGTTTGTTACCAGCCTTTTCGAAAGACTTTAAAGCCTCATCGTCATTGCCCAATTCTTCTAATATTTTGCCTAAAAGGTCATAGGCTTTTGTTGAGGACTGGTTTTTGTCAATTATCTCCTTTAGTTTTTTAAGTGCATAATTCAGGTTACCCTCATTATATGCTTTTATTACTTCCTCTAACTCATCCATATATTTAAAAAAATGTATATAGAGATAAAATGTTTTCCCTTTCTTATTTATTTCTAGCTAGAGTAAACCCTTTTAAAAGTTTTACTTCAAGAGATAAGCCATGGAGCCTTTCTACTTTAAGTCATATGATAAGGTAGTAGGAGTGGCACATAATGAAAAGGAGTTAGAAAGCGAAATAAAGAGGATAGGTGCTGTAGATCCTGCTTGTGTTAACTGGCATTTAGAACAAGGGCATATAGTCCAGTGGTTGAGGTATATAGGAAATAATACTCTGGCGGAAATGCTGAAAGACGTGAAGGATTACAGGGAGGCATTAGCGAGGATAAGGGACTATTTCATAATGACTCAAAAGGGTAAACAACAAATGAAGCCTAAAGTGACTCCTAAGAAGAGATGGTAAACATTTTTATTTTCTCTTTCTATTCCTTAGCTAATTTTTAACACTTTAACTAGTACTTTTACAAACTAAGAGAGTGTTCTCTGGTAATTTTTCACTTACGAATATATAAGTTAATACTTTATACTTATCGTATATATACCTTATAAGTGATGAGATTTCCTTCTCCTTAGTTTTGGGTATTATGACTCCTATACTCTTTCCACTAATTTTTATAATTTGTTCTAAAAATACTGGAAGATTTGAAACAGCATCAGTATATATTAGATTGCATTCATTTGAGATATTGAGCCTTAATAGTAACTCTGCTATCTCACGCTCAGCATACTCACTTGCTAGAACTGTCATATGTATAACTCTCCTCTTAACTTATTAAATTTTTTTATTATACACGATATAATAAATTTCGTAAAAATGTGTTAAAGAAAGTTATATCTGGTTAAACTCGTTTACTTCAGCACAGATTATTCCTAGTAATAAAGTTTTTCCTTTTATATGAAGGAAGGAACGAATAAAATCCTTTTAAATGCTCTTTACTTCGTGAACCTAATCTTTGAATTTGTGAATTACATAGGGATTATAGCATTTGCGATTAGCGGGTCAATGAAGGCTATTAAGAAGGGTATGGACTTATTAGGAGTTATAATACTTGGAATTTCCACCTCCTTAGGTGGAGGGATCATAGCTGATATATTGTTAGGCAAAACTCCTCCAACTAATTTAACTTATTATCCTTATGTTTTAACGTCGATAATCTCGAGTTTGATCACATTTACATTTTATAAGATCTTCACTAATGCTAGAAAACCTTTACTTTATGCTGATGCAATAGGATTAAGTGCTTTCGCTTCTTCTGGTGCTTCTTTGGCTTTCTCCTTCTCTCATGTTTTCTTATTGGTTACAACTATCGGTACTATAACTGCTGTAGGTGGTGGTGTTATTAGGGATGTTTTATCTGCAGAGGTTCCTTTAATTTTGATAAGAGAGTTTTACGCGACTGCTGCCTTTATAGGGGCTACAGTATATTATACTTTAAGGATCATGGGTTATCCCGATATAATAAGTACCGCTATATCCTTCTTAGTAACTTTAACTTTACGTATTTTAGCCATGAAATACAACTGGGAATTACCTAAAATTGAAGTGAAATAGAACGTAAAATCATTTATCTTCTTTTATGCCCTTTCTACCTTTATCGTAAGTACGTGATTATTTAATTTTTTATCTACGATCTTATAGTTGCCTTCTGGTAATTTAATCTTATAATCACGCCCTCCAGTAGTTATAATAAGATTATTAGAGTCTATGTTTACTTTTATATCTTCTATTTTATCCTCTTTTATCCTATCACCTATAATTAGGTATGAGTTCTTATCCTTCATTGGTATGATTTCGAATTTATCTTCTTTACTAGATCTCTTGATTCTTCTTTGCTCAAAAAAGCCCATTTCATCTAATATTTCATCTAAGATGCTAGGCGGAGAAGGAAAGAGGCTGTTTAGTGTTCTTTCGTAATCTTCTATTTCTTCGGCCGGAATGAATAGTCTTCCTCTTTTACCAGAATTCGTTATATAAGCTATGTGTAATCCAGTCTGGTCTGCTGACATACTGAAGCTTACTATTCCGAGTCTGGTCATGTCAGAGGCTGTTATCCTTCCTTTTGTTTTTATAATTCTTTTAATCTCCTCGTCAATGGAATCCATAACATATCCTCTCATGCCACATTTATATAATTTGGGGTTACCTCGAATATTTCAAACAATAAAAACAAATTGAATAACTTAAACAAGAATTACTTCGAAGTATTATTGTATTACTTAACATGAGTATTACCCGATAAAAAGTAGTTTTAGAGATAGCCCTACACTGAAAAAACGAGTTTGTAAAAATATCACTATCATTTTTTAAATTTGTATGGATATTTATTTGATTGTTATTTTTTACAAAAATTATAGGCTTTTTATGGAGTAATTTTTATTACTACAAAATTTTTATTTTAAGTATGGTAGTAAATAGCGTGGAAGACTGGGAACTGTATCAACTAAGGTAAGATAAAGAAGTATTGGAAAAGGCTAAAAGTATAATATAAACGTTAATGAGGTTATGAGAAAAGCGTTAGAAGAGGAAAGGAGGAAGAGGAAATTAAAGAGCTGTTAGAATTAGCCTCAAAAGAGTTAGAGAAATTTCCACAAATGACGTATTAGAGGATTTGAAAAGATGAAAAGGAAGAGGTAAAGTACCTTTTTGACGCAAGCGCATTATTTGAGGCTGTAAAAAATCGGTAAAGTCTCTTTTTCGTACTTAAGGGGAATTATAAAATAACATTAGCTTGTTACGAACCGTAAATATAGTATGAATATGGGAATTAAGATAAATGTTAACCTTATTCTCGCAACACTAAAGAGGGTACTGTCTTTGATGAACATTATTAATGTTGGGCTAGATGAAGAGGTTTTAGAGGAAGCAGTTAAAAGAGGTTTGACTTATTACGATTCAGTCTATCTGGTTATTGCGAAGAGGATTAATGCTAAGTTAGTCAGTTTAGATAAAGATTTAATTAGGAATGGGGCAATTGAGTTAAAAAGGCCTTTTGAAGAAAAGTTGATGTTTTCAATTGACCCATATTAACAGATCTTGGATAATTTCTTCTTGTGATTCTTTTTTGGTACAGTTTTTATCTATAAATTGTCAAGCACTAGACTCTATACCCCTTAACTCTTAGGTTTTTCTCCCCTTATAATGAGATAAAAATTGGAATTTTTGTACGCTAATTATTTTTATTGATTTATACTAAAAAACTGAAAATAATCTGATTTATTCTTACTTATTTTAAGCTTTTTTGAACTTTCAGTGGAAGCACTAAATCCCTTAATTTCCTAATTTTTTCACACTTTTTCCGTCTTTCCCTAAGTCACTGAACGTCTTTTCAGTTCTCCCTTAATTGTGACAAGTTAAGTTGGAGTTAACTTTACACAGTATTATGTTATCTCTAGGTAGAGTAAGAAAAACCACTAAGCTCCAGTGGAAATTTCCAACTTTCAAGATTTATAGTAGAATTGAAAGTAATACAGACCTTAACTTTTTTATGAGAGCTTTTGTCAAAAGGAATAGCTCAAATTAGTCAAACCTTAAAAGTAATAATTTTACTATAAACTTAAAAAAGATGTCATGTGAGTATCACGATGAATAGAAATTTCAGCTGGAAGTATCGAAGCAGAGTTCATATAATTTCTCAGTTAATCTAGCCTTCTTCACCTTTCGGGAGGTTGGGTGTTCATCATTTCGAATAACTTTATTTTCAATTTATTAACCACATTAGTATGTGAAAACATACACGAGGGATCCTATCGCTGTTAATCTTTCACAGCTATTAATATTTATATCTATTCTTATTATTGGTTCTAACAATTACCTTAACTATTTGGCACTGGTCTCCTCTACTATATTGTTAATATTAGCTGGTCTCCTCCTCGTTATTAACTTAGATTATGAAAAGAAATTGATGATAGAAAGAAGGTTCCTAACTGAGATTGTAATTATAACGGAATTATCTCTTACCCCTCTTATCTACTTCCTTCTAACGCATAACCTCTTTATGCTTCTCTACTACCCTCTCATTTTGTTTGGATATTTCTTTAAAAAAATGAAATATACAGCGTTAATTATGTTACTTTCTCTACCACTTTTCTACTTACCTCTTAACCATTATTTCGGTACTGATGAAATTATGATTGGTTATTATTCAGCATATCTATTTCTTCACGGATTTAATCCCTATAACCCTCATTTAACCGCTAATGTCTATGGGGTTTTCAGTAGGGTAGAATACATATATGGTACGCCTTATACTACTGGAGGGTTTGTAACAAATCTTAACTATCCAGCTCTGTTCTTTCTTATTGAATCACCGGCTGTTATATTCAGTTTTTCCCCAGATTACATACTTTTACTATTCTATCTTTTGACAGGTTTAGTAATGTTGCTAGTCTTGCCGGAGTATTTAGGTCTATTATTTATTTCTGCGTATTTGTTAAATTTTAATTACTTATATTATCCGTTGGGAGGTGTTGATGATATTGTATGGGTTTTCTTTCTCCTCCTTACTTTTTTAGTTAAGGACGTCAGGCTAAAAGGAGTATTTTACGGTCTTTCAATTTCTTATAAACAAGATCCTATCTTAGCACTTCCTTTTATTCTCTTCATATTAGGTAAAGAGAAGTCTAAAGTTTTTCTCGTTTACGCAATTACAGTTTTTCTTATCATAAACTCATATTTCATTTTCCTTTCCCCTTACTACTATTTTCACGCTTTAACAACACCTATAAGTGGTAATATAATACCTATAGGTTATGGAATAACGACCTTTTCTTTTACCGGTCTCTTTTACATATATCCTTTATTCTTCACGATAGCCCCGCTTACTGTTTTTGTATTGGGAATAATATTAAGGATCACTAACAAATGGCCCGCAGTAGCATATTTTACAATGTTTCTTATGAGTAGAGTACTATGGAATTATCTAGTTTACTGGCCCTTTTTCTCGTACGTGGAAATTAATGAAGAGAAGAAATTTAGTTACAATAGGAAATCCACTCTAAACATTATAGGTATTTCTATACTTTTTCTGATATTTTTAGCAATGTTCTTTCACTTCTCATTTCTACAATACTCGAACTCAATTCACATGGAATTGATAAAGGTGTTTACCAAGAATAATCAAGTGTACGGTTTTCTGCTTAACGTTAGTTATATCGCTTATTACGGAATGCCATCGGCTATAAAACCTAACTTTAGGATTCTGCAAGACGTCCCGACTATCTCAAGTAATGGTTTAATATGGTTATCAAATACTACAGTCTTAAAGCCTGGTGAGTATGAAATAGTTTACGTTTATTCACCATTTCCGCAATTTTACTTAAATGAGCCCGTTTTCATTACCATAAACGCATATTACGGTGACGTGAATGGTTTCCTTCCAATTAGCTTGAAATAGATATATCGAAATATTTAAATCCTAGACTTTTAAACTAATCCTATGGATCTTAAGTCAAAGACGTTGTTGATACTTGCTTCAATGCTTCTAATAGTCAATTACGTTGAAACAATGGTTATCCCAGCTTTACCTACAATAGAAGAGGACTTTTCAATATCAGCAACTCTTGCAGGTTGGGTCACATCAGCATATATGATCGTGGCTGCAGCTACTTCACCACTAATGGGAAGGCTTGCAGATACTTATGGAAAAAAGAGGATGTATGTAATAGCAATTGCGTTTTACATAGTTGCTGTTGCAATTGCTGGATTCTCTCCTAACATTTGGGTATTAATAACGGCTAGGGCTATTCAAGGAGTAGGTTTTTCAATGTTCCCGATAGCTATAGCAATTATAACTGACCTTTATCCTAAAGAGAAAGTGGCTTTTGCGCAAGCAATATTAAGCGCAACCATAGGAATTGGACCAGCGTTAGGGTTATTAATAGGTTCATACGTCGTTCAAGACTTAGGCTGGCCATACGCGTTCCATACTGCGACTATCCTTTCACTAATTCTCTTTATAATCTCACTAAAGTACTTACCAAATACTGGAGTTAGAGTAAAGGAAAAGGTTGACTATTTAGGTGCATCATTAATAGGTTTAGCGACTGTATTCCTTCTCGTATACATAACTGAAGGTCCCACGTTAGGTTGGCTTAGCCCAGTAAATCTAGGGCTATTGTTCACTTCTTTTGCACTTTACGGTATTTTTATAACAGTTGAAAAAAGGGCTAGTGAGCCTTTACTTAAACTCGAATTATTTAAAATAAGAAATTTTGCAGTCGCTAATATTGTAGGTTTAATTTCCGGAATAGGAATGTTTACAGTCTTTATATTCCTAGTTTATTACTCACAATTGCCTAAACCCTACGGTTTAGGGCTTACAATTATTGAGTCCGGGCTCTTAATGTCCCCTGTAGCTTTCGGGATGGTAGTTTTTGGCCCTATATTCGGTAGGCTGATGCCGAGAATAGGGCCTAAACCTCTACTAGTCCTCGGGAGTATATTGACTACAATAGCTTATTTACTTCTTTATTTTTATAGGAGTACCCCAGAAGAAGTAGTGATTGACGGTTTTATATCTTCCTTAGGGTTAGTAGCTGTTATTTTGCCTTTAGTCAATATGGTGGCACTGTCATTACCAGATGAATATAGAACTACTGGCATGGGGATGAACACGTTATTAAGGACTATAGGAGGTTCTGCGGGTCCAGTAGTTGCCACTGCGATTATGCAGTCTTATCAAACTCCTATACTCTTTACGTATCAGAACCAGTTTTTAGTCCTTGGTTATTTACCATCTTCTACGGCGTTTAACTACATATCAATATTCGGTATGGGTATGATGATATTAACTTTAATAGGCTCGTTATTTACCAAGAATTATAAATTCGTTACGAGAGCTAAAGAGAGCAAAAAGGAGGTTATTGTACCCCATTAAAATTATTTTAATGAGTTTCGGAAATTTTCTTTGATGAACGAATTGGTCTTTGCTGAGGTGATGATGAATGCACGTCATGGTGAAGTTATCTGAAGAGATGTGGAATAGTATTTCAGATGTGTTTTCTGCAATTCTTTCCCATCCTTTTATTAAGGGGTTAGTGGACGGTTCTTTAGAGGAGGAAAAGTTCAAATATTATATTATTCAAGACTATCATTACTTGAAGGGTTTCAGTAGGACTTTAGCGATTTTAGCTTCTAAAAGTGAGAGTGATGAAAATTTACAACTTTTCGTAACTCATGTTATTCATGTGATTAACGTTGAAAGAGCCCTTCATGAGTCCTTTCTCAAAGAATGGAAAATTAACCCAGAAGAATATGATATTTCACCATCTAACTTACTCTACGTTTCCTACCTCCTATCCACAGTCCTATTAAGGCCTTATTATGAAGGTGTAGCGGTTGTTCTCCCTTGCTATTGGATTTATATGGAGGTTGGAAGGGAGTTAATTAAGAAGGGTTCTCCTAATAAATTATATCAACGTTGGATAGAGACTTACAGCGGTGAGGAATACGAAAAAGGTGTTAGGGAAGTTATTTCGGTAGTTGATAGGTTTAATTTAGGAGAGGAAGAGAGGAGGAGTGCAATAAAGCAATTTAGGATAGCCTCAATCTTTGAATATATGTTCTGGGATTCTGCATATAAGTTAGAGAGGTTTCCGTTTAAGCTTTAGTGAATTATTTTTTGATAAATTTTATTTAGTAACACTGAGAGTCTTAATTATGGTAAAATATTGTCCTAGGTGCGGATATGCAAATGCTGATGATGCGAACTTCTGTTTGAGATGCGGTTATCCTATAGCTTATCAGTACGTTAACCAACCAGTTGTAACCCAACAAACGGTTAAATTACAAGGTAAAGTTTGCCCTAAATGCGGAACTGTCAACAAGCCTGAAGCACTATTTTGTAAAAGGTGCGGTTTTCCCCTAACCTTGAGTAACATGAGCATAACTAATCCTCAACAGACTACTTTAAGCTTACCATCAACTCCTAGTCCTACTGTGAAACTTCCATCTCAGCCTACCCAACAGCTCTCACCTATAAGTGCTAATCAACCTTCAAGTCCACCTGTGCAGTCACCACCCCCTCAACAATTCCCTACTCAGAGCACGTCTGCAATTCCTATCTCATCTACCAGTTATCCCCAACAACCACCTTTAGCACAACCAGTTCCTTCGCAACAGCCCGCTAAGAGAAGTAAAAAGTCTAAGATTGTTAGGGTCATTGTTGCTGAAGTTGCTATAATAGGTGGTGCTTTGCTATTACTATCAGTTATTCTTCCGTACTTCTTCGCTATAATTCTTCTCCCGCCGTTATATGTTCCACCTCCAGTTAGAGGAATCTCTTATTTAACAAGTAGTCAAGTTGATTCAATTTTAGGCAATTCGTGGATAATAACTAATAGTACTACAAGCCCCTCTTCATTAGCTCCTATGGTAGGTATTAGTGGCAGTATTTCTGGTAGTATATCTGTCTATGGCGAGGAGTTTAATTCCGGTTCTTATTATCTCATAGCAGCGTACATTACTTTCCCCACATCTTCAGATGCTACCAATTTCTATGATTATTACGTTTCAAATTCGAAATTCTCCACATTAGCTTCAGTTACTACTTTAATTAATGGATATGAGGCTAAGATATTCCAGGGTAGTAATGGCATAATAGGGGTCACGAGTTTAAGCAATTACGTTATCATCATAGTTTTGTATTCTAAGTCAACCATTCCGTTTACTGCAAGTCAAGTCCAGCAGTTAATTTCGCAATCTGAGGAAGTTGGTATTACGTGAATTACCCCTTTTTAATGTTTTTGTAATATATATTCTCTGATGTTAAGTAAGGAAGAGATTATATCTGTTATTCAAGAGCTTTACGACGGGAAGCCGATAGCCTTTTCTAAAATTAAACGAAAGGTTAAAGGCGACCCAGAGGAGTTAGAGAGGGTACTAAGGGAGCTAGAGAATGAGGGTATAATAAGGAAGCACGAGGTAGGTGGAGGTAAAGTATATGAATTAGTAAAGGTAGACAAGTTTGACGTTATAATTAATATGTTAAATGAGATTAAGGCTGAGTTGAAGGAGCTAAAGGAACTAGTTAAGGGAAACGGTAAGGCTGATACGGCGTTATTTGAGCGTATATATAATAAGGTGAAGGATAATTTAGGCTATGCCTCCCTTCAAGCCATTAGAATAGAAATGGGAATAGGAAAAGAAGAGTTCTACTCAAAATTTAGTAGATATATTGAGGAAAATTATACTCTAATCGCTGGTGGAGAGGAGGGGTTAATAAGGAAAGGCGTAGTCTACGGGATTATAAAAAAGAACGTTAATGGTGGTGGGAGGAATTGATATGTAATATTCCTAAAGTTACAGTCACAACCTGGTCTTCAAATAACGTTTTACTTGTTGGTCCTACTTACAGACAGTTTTTAAATAAATCACTTAGCGTAGTTGAGAATTCTGATGTCGCCTCTATTATAGGACAACCGGGTATGGGTAAAACCACTATACTAAGGAAGGTTCAGCAGATTTTAGAAGATAAAAAGTACGTATTTTACCTCGATTTAGCCAGTAAAGGAGAAATAGAGGAAGAATTCTGGAATAAGATAGATTTGATGTCACTCAAGGAAATAGTAATAAGGAAAATGGATAAGAAAAAATACGGGTATTCGTTCTGGAAGAAACTATTTGGTGTATCATTTGAGAAGCACTTAGGTTCTTTATGCGGTAAAATGAACGATAGTTTGCTGCGTATATTTTGCGGTAATTATACTAGGGACTTCGATGGAATGTTAAGGCTTTTGAGGGATTTGAAGGAAGTTGTTAGTCCGGTCTTATTAATAGATGAGGTAAGGGATCACCATCTTCAAAAGATACATAGGCTGATAAACTCCGGTCTTAATATCCCAGTATTAATGGCAATACCCACAGATGCCTATAGTAAAGTTAGTGATTTGGCCATAAGGAGGAGGTTAGATGAAAGTAGGATTAGCTTGGACAACGCGTTAACTTCAGACGATATTAAGGAAATTGTAGAGGCTTATTGCAAGGACTTATCGGACATACTTTACCCGATAGTTCTATCCTTATGGAACGGCAAAGAAATTAATACTGTGAGTTCAATTTTGCAATACATAAGGTCAGAAATAGATAAAGCAGAGTCTTTTTGCAAAGAAAATATAGGTTGTATTAGGGAGAAAATTAAAGAGTCATATACTTTAAAAGATGTCGCAGAAGATTCAAGGTCATTAGAGAAAATGATGAGAGAATCTTTAATTTCCTTAGCTAAAGAGTTCAATATTTCTTATGTCCACCCAAGGGGTAAGAGGGTAGAAGTAAAGGGTAAGACACTAACTGTAGGTTTGTTCTTTATTAAAGACGGCTTAGCATATGTGGGCTTGGTTAAATTGTTTAATGGTAAAGAAGTTGAAAGGGATCAAGAGATAGAATTATTAAGCTATATAGATAAGATAGAGCATGAGAAAAAGGAATATAAAGTAGCGTTAAAGTTCCTGGTAACTAACGTTAGGCTTAATATTAATGGCGTGGAGACTGTGGAACTACCTACGCTAGAGGCTGTAAGGATCATTAGGGGAGACTCTATGCTTTTGGAAGAGAGGCTGAGAAGTTTATTAAATTCAGTAAGTCCAGATAAGAAGGAAGAAGTTGTTGTTTAATTTTTTAACCCTTTTTATAAATTCGTACAAGTGATTGATGATAACATCAGAAAGGGCATCGAACTAGCTGAGAAATTTAATCTTGATTTATCATTTGAAGGATTCTTGATTTTCAAAAACAACAATGTTATTTTAAAATCGTCAATTCTCCCTTCTAAAGATTTGCTTGAGAAATTAAGCAAATTAGAGGATAAGGTAGAAATAAAACTCACGGGAGATTACTTTGAGGTATTATGGAATGGTAAGAGATTAAAGATCCTTAAGCCTCAGGACTTTTTGTCTAATAATTTATATGAGATAGTAGAGATCATTAAAGTTTTGAAGACTAAGGAAGTAGAATTTAGCGGAGATAGAATAGAAATAATAAAATTAATAGACAATTATTTTAATTCAAACAAACTTATTATAGAATCATCACAGGATAATGTGATAAGATTTAATAATGTAAAGGTGAAAGATTGCAATGAAGAAAAATTAATATTGATTTCAATGTATTTTTCTGAAATAATACATGACGTTGAAATTTATGATTGTGAGTATTATTTACCAATATTACATCTCATCATTACTACTGGAGGAGTATTTTATAGGGATAAGGCTTCCTTTCTGTGTCATCAAGTTATTAATCCTTCCTTAAATTTGCTTAAATACATGCTAACTAAAAATTTAAGAAACTGTTATATAATTAAGTCCAGCTTAATTGATGAAGAGATCATAAATAAAATAGAGGAATATGAGAAGAAATATTCTAATTCTAGTATTATAATATAATTATAACCCTTCTTTTAACTGTTTAATAATTCTTCTTCTGTTTACTATCCAAATTAGGAGTATCAAGTAACCGAAAGCCAATAAATCTGTCCCTGTTCCACATTCTATTATTTCTAATTCTAAGCTTTGGAATAAGGTGTTTATTAAGGGGAAAAAGATTACTAAAGTTAATAATGCTATAGATATTACTTTAAGATATCTGGAGTAATTTAGCAGTTCTTTACCTAAATTATCTACCTTCATTAAGAGTGTTGAAATTTTATACAATTTTCCTATTTCATTATTTATCACATCAGCCTTCTCTTTTATTGCTAGTGTAATGTCTTTTATCTCTATTTTCCCACCGTTTATGTTACCAAAAACTAGGAGTTCTTCCACTAAATTCGATAGGGTACTATCCGTTAAAAACGCTATTCCATTTTCGAGAAAATCGAATATTAGTTTCCTTTTTCCATCATTTAATATATATTCCGCTAACTTCCGAAATTTTCTCGAATATACATATAACAAAGTACTGTTAGCGAGTGTGAAAAGTATTAATAATATAGTAAGTAATTGCATACTCTCGCCCTATTGTCGGTTCATGTACTTTTTAGGGTTTTAAGTATATAAATTTCTTTTTATCTAATTCTCTTTCATTTGCGTCATCATTTTAAGAATTATAAATAAATTAAATGTAAAATAGATATTTATGTTTCGTCGATTTACTGTAATAGCCTCGTTATTTCTTCGTCTTTTATAGTACCTTTAATACAATTAATTATCACGTTTCTTAAATTCATAGGAACGTTTTGTGGAATAGATGGGTTCCAATTGGAAATAACTGTTTTTGCTTCATTAACTATTTTCAATGCGGTAGCTATGTCGTTATTATTGTAAAAATCTATTGCTCTATCTAGATAGTCAGCTACCGGACTGGCGTTTCCAGTGAGCAGATAGTATCCGGTAATTCCTAAAGAAAATATATCAAAAGAGGGTTCAGCTCCTAAGCCTAAAATTGCGTGCTCTAATTGCATAGGGCTTCCATATGCTGGGGAAATTTGGAAAAATTTCTCACCTATTTTTGATGCTGAACCCAAATCACCTAACTTTATTATTTTAGGGTTTTGGATCAATTTATTCCTTATATCCGTTAAGTTGTCCCCTAACGGCTCTTCAAAGAATATGTTCTGTGGTTTTACGTCTAAATGTACGTAGCCGTTATCGTGTATATGTTTAAGTGCTAAAGCAACGTGTGTAATTATAATTTTCACTATTTCGTACCATTCTTCTTTCTCCTCTCTAAAATGAATCAGTTCTTTTGCAGTCCCTCCTCGCATGAAGTCCATTATTATTGCTGGCGGATATTTCAAGTAAATTTCAGTGTCCCCTTTAAATATAGAACCTATTTGATTTACATCAGCAAATATTCCGTTTATTCTTACTAGGTGAGGATTATCGCTTAGTTTAATGAGGTTATTTGACTCTTTAAAAATATCCACGAATTCTCTTATGGCGACAGTTTGTGATAAAGACCTCGCTGGTTTAAGTATTTTTATAGCGTAATATTTTCCATCCTTCTCAGCTTTTAAAACATAACTATATCCTCCTTCTCCTATTACATCAGTAACTTTATAGCCATAAACATCCCTGTCAACCCATACCTTAGGATCCCAATTTTTGAGGTCGAGTTGTTTGACTATTATTTTGGGTTCAAATTCTATCCCTACCACTTTACCCCTTATTGTGGTGCCCATGCTAACTTTAGGCTGAAATACTATATCGCTCACTTTTACGTCAAAAGCCCTCCAAATAATAAACGAGTTATCTATTGCTGGTACTTTAATAATTTCTTTTCCATTATACTTCTTTCCGTTAACTTCTACTGAGAACGTGACTCCTTTAGGTAATCCAGTCGCTACAAAAGTTACAAGGCATTCCTCGAACTTATTTAAATCCTTCTCATCCCCTCTTTCAAAAAATATTGTTATTTCATCTCCGCTTCTACACACTCCTTTATTATGTTTAGGCAAGTAATACTCATTTCCAACTTTTACTGGACAAGTTATCCATGTACCGCCTTTGGAAACTACTCGGAGCTCGTCGTCCACGGAATTTATCACGTTGTTATCAAGTTCAATAAACCAAGGCGTTCCTCTAGGTATTCCAACGGTTTTAAATGTGACCACATTATAGTCCTTTCCTTTATAAGCTCGGTAGTTGGCGATAGTGAGTAACGCTAAAGGAGTAGCAGTTAATAAATCGTAGAGTACTGGTGGTGCGGAGTACGGGGGTATTACAGAGTAGAATAAAGTTATTACGAACATTATTGCTTCGATTAAGAGGAAAAATATTAAGCCTATGTAAAAATCGAAGTAAAGATAAACTGAAATTAAGAAAGAGAGGGGAAGAGAGTAAGTAGGAGATGATACAGCTGCTGATAATAGACTTAAAATCATGGAATATAACGAATATTTCCTATTATAAGATGTTTTTATTGAAGATAATGGTCCTATAAGGGATGCAAGAAGCAAGTAGTTTCTGGTCACAAAGAATGCTACTAAAATTACGATAGTAGAAAATATTGATAATGAAAATAATTTATCATTTTGTGGTTTTCTCATCAAGAATATTTAACTAAATTAAGGTTTTAAAGTACATCATCAATCAGAGCCGGTGGTCCTCATCAATAATCAGCATCCCAGCGCTTAATTCAATTTTTTCTTAATCGTAAATAAACCATCCCGCAAGAAGTTTCACTATATTTCTGTATTTTTTCTCACTTTCTATAAGTATATCTTCAACGTCCTTAAGCTTTGCCTTAATCCTTATGCCTACTAGATTACTTCCTTCTCTTATCTCTCTTATCTCTATTTTTCTATCCTTTAAATTACCTATAATGTATGCTAATACCCATATTTGTAGGTGGATAAAATCATTTTTACAAAGTCTCATATAATCATTATCATCATTAATCCTCTTTAAAGTCTTGATATTAATTTCATAAGTTCTATTTTCGTAATCATAGTATTTAACATATGAAATAGCACCTATGCCTTTCTTTACAAGTTCCCAGTCTTTATTTGTTCTCATATACTCCTCTCTTTTGTTAAAATTAAGTCCATATATTAACAGAGCTAAAGATATAGAAGCTGGTACCATAATTTCTCCGTAAGTTATAGTAAGATCTTTAATGATTTTGATTATTGTTTCTGTGGAGACATTGATATAGTCTGAAATTCTTATTAGGTCTCCACTCTTAATACTCTTGCTCAGTTCTAATAATTTTAATTCTCTTTCACAATCTTTCAAATTTAATATTTTAAAGACATCATCAATTACTACATCCTTTTTAATCAACGCTTTACTTACTTGCATTATTAGGTTTATTTATTATTGCATTATTAATTTTTTACTTGTAATGATTTATGCTATTAATTCCATAGTTTTACAATATTAATGTTTATATTTTATAATGTAATTAGTTAGTAAGATGACTTCATTGGAAGAGTATCTTACTGCTGACGAACTAGAATTTGTAAAGGAATTAGGAGTATCTAAAATACGTGTTATACAAAAGGGGATTGTCACCGACTACGTGAGATTTTTGAAACTAATTATACCTAAAGAAGTTAGGAAGCTGGTAATAATAGGAGATAAGTTTACTATAGATAATATATCGGAAGATCTAAAGAATATTAACTTTAATAATAAAGAATATTAACTTTAATAATTTTGTAATTTACTATTTTATAAGAGATTCGCTTAATGATACCTTAGACCCCAAATTCATTTTACAAAAATAATTGCATCGTATAATTTTTTCTAACCCAGAAAATTTTGTAATTAGAGAAAAAGTTAAGGGAGATGTAGTCTGGTATTACTTTAGGGGAGAAAC
>JAPYVG010000128.1 GCA_028277025.1 Sulfolobaceae archaeon | reverse complement strand
AGATATTGAGAAACATTGTATCACAAGTCGTATTACGTAAAAATGAAATACTATCTAGAATAAATACTCCTAACAACGGTCAATCTGTTTGCGATAATGTAAAGAAAATACTAGAAGAGATAAGATCAAAGGTTGCAGGAGCAGGGATCTACGGACTCTACATGTCAAAAGAAGTAACTGGTATAACCAAGGACAAAATATTCTCTATATTAAAGAAACTTGCGATTGAACTTGAGAACTCGGCGGGTACATATATATCGGAAATTAGGGCTAACGGCTACGAGGGTATAGTAATACCTTATGCAGGATCCAAAGGGGCCGCAACCGTAATTTTATACAAAGGTAGGAACGTAAAACTGGGGGAGACCAAATATCGTCAAGGATTCCTTAAACACTATGGAAGTGTTCTGACCAATTTCTGTGGTTACGCCAAAGGAAATAAGGATGATGAGTGCAAGATAATTATAGTCCATCCCGAGGAGGTAAACATAATAGGTATGGTTAACGCGATACAAGAGATCCAACAAATAGGTTCCACACGTATACAAAAGAGAGTGATTGATGTGCCCTTAGACAGGGACGAGTTAGCAGCTCTCTATATTAATTCTCCATCAACTAATAGTACCAACCAACTCTCCTTTCTAGGAGGTGACATACAGTACTACGAACAACGGTTTAAAGAGGTGATACAGAGGATAAAAATGCAGGTTCAAAAAGAGGTGTCACCTAAATGACGTCAATTAGCGACCTACTATTCGAGTATTTCCTTACTTCCACGGAATTAATAGAGGTAGACCTTAACCCCTCTAGGGAGAGGGTCAGATCTACCTACAGCTTAGTAAGAGACATGATAGCCAAAGACTCATATGTCCCGTTATTCTCTATCGATAAAATAAAATATGTAAAGAACCTTACTAACACTTACACTCAGTTAAAGGATAAAGCGGAAGTAATACTTAAAGAGTTAGGAGTAGATACAAAATTACCCTCGCCCTATAAGGTTGCAATTGTACTCCCACTTTCGATCGTGGAGACGTGGAGGAAGATAGTAATAGACAAGATAGTGTTCAGCAAAAAAGTGACCATAATTAAAGACCAATTAAACATATCACCTTATAGTCTATTATTTCTATATAGGTTTGTGGCAATCTCGAAGTTTACCGGTACGGGGAATGGGATGATACGGTCGCTCAGCAAGATACTGGAGTCGCCCAAAAACAGAGAGATACTGTCAGTGACATATTCCGAACTCAAGAAAGTTGCGGAGTACGCTACTTCTAATGAAATGAAGAAAAACAAGAGTATTCAGAGAAAGACGTATAGTATGTTCAATACACTATTTTCTCCTTTAATATTCGCTTATGTATTAAACGGTGCAGGATTAGCTCGGTATTTTAACAACCTCATGGGGAATAGTCACTTAGCCTATACTGCGACGTCTCTGGTAGACCTTTTGGGATTGTACTCCTTTAGGGTGATTTACGGGTACACTCAATCAGCGCTAACCTCCTACGCAGAAGAATTAGAGGGATACTTCAGCGTCATACATGATATCTTATCCAGTAAGGATATTAAGTCAGTACTGAAAGGAGGTCCACTTTATTCATATCTCATATTAAAGGCTAATGAACATAATATTACAGATATGAGCAAGATCTCTATACTTTGGGATTTAATAAACAATGTAGTAATTACAATTCTAATCTCGTTAGAGTTATGTAAAAATAAGGGCTCATGTAAAGATGCCGATAACGTATTAAGTGTATATAAAGATAAGTTTGGGGATCTTACTATAGATGAGTATGTTACAAGGCAATACGGACTTACTTACTAAGATAAGATTTTTTGATTTCTAGCTAAAATCGCACGATCGAAAAAGAAGCAAGTTACAAATTCTTTTGTTTACACCATTTCAAAATTTGTGACAAGTGAAAACCTATACGTCCGGTCTAATTAGAAACTCTTAGAGCTGTAAGCTTGAATCACAAGAGTGAGGTCAAAATGACAGCGCATCCCGTCATTATCCGTTTGGTTCTTTAATTTCTCCTTAGCATACTTTTTAGGGTCTTCTCTAAGTAAATGTAATTTATCAAAGATCAACATTATAACTTCTTCATAAGAAAATTCCTTAGCTAAAAATTTTGATGATTCTTCTAGATTAGTTATCCTCTTCCTAAACATGAATTTCAATCCTCACTTCTCCCAAACCATGATAAAAAGATTTAGTAAACGTATTTAAAAAATTTCTTTTATCATATATTATTTTAAATGTGATCTAAATACTAAGCTAATATATAAGCAAAATTTTAAGCAACCCTGACATCTTAAGCATATTGAAGAAAATTTGAAAGCACACCTTTATAGTTAGAGGCTGTTAGCTAGTTAGGTTTATGAGCGAGTTGATGATAACCTTAAGCTATTTATTGTCATTTCATAATTGTAGAGAGCATCATAAATCAATAGTAGCTTTAAATGCGCGCCCATTCTTATTATCAACTGACATAGGAAAGATCTACATAATCGTTATTCTAATTTGTATTTAATTTGTGTTATTTGTCTTTTAAGCTTTACTCATTGTCATTTCATTAAGGCGAAGGAAATTTAATTATAATAAGAAAAGAGAATGTAGCACTAGAAATGAAATAACATTTAATAAATAGAATTCAGATTTGGTCTGCTTCTATTAGCGTAGTGGTATCTTTTACTCCTGCCGGCTCTATCTGCAACAGCATTGTGGGAATGTTCGCAGAGAGGCAGTTCTGCGGCGATGAAACGGTAAGCGGAAACTTTAAGCGAGTGGCTTAATAATTTCAATGATTTACGTTGCTGGAGACAGAACTGCTGTTAGAGTTTTCAGCTCAACTTGTTTATTTCTTCATTTATCTTCTTCTGCACTTCACCTATCAAGTCGTTCAAACTGACTACCTCATACCTTACTTTTCCGCTCCTTATTGCATCCCTAACTTTTCTTTCTCTCTCAGTTAAAGAACTGGATTTCCCGCTCTTAACTTCAATGAAGATTACCTCCGGGTCTACATTATCGTCGGAAAGTCCCTTGAAAGCAATGTAATCCACCGGACTACCTAAATGCCTGAAGTCCTTAGGATTGACCTGGTATTTGTCCGCCAGAAGGAGGGGAGCGAATTCTTCCCCTATTCTCCCTAAAAGAGTATTAACTGATCTAGCTATAGCGTCCTTTCTTATCGTTTGTTCATTCTGTTGTTTCCACATCTCTAACTTCGCTTCATATTGTTGCTTTATGGATTGTTCTAATTGCCGTTTCCACATTTCCATCTGCGCTTCGTATTGCTGTCTTATTGATCGTTCTAATTGCTGCTGTAATTGTTGTGAGTATTGATTAACCCAGTTGTTGAACATCTGTTGGGCTTGTTGTTGCGAATTAAGCTGAAGTTCCGTTATCTTCTTATTCAGTTGCGAAACCTTCCTTGAATAATATGCGATAACTATTATAAGGACTACTAGAAGTAGAGCGGCTACCCCACCTAAAATTTCCGTTAACATATTTTCTAAATCGAAAGAGAGAGTTATAATTTTTAACGTTCTGAAGTTCGCCCTTACTTTACCTTAAGCGCCTGGCATAAACGTCCCTTTCGCTTGAGGTGGTTTTAGGACTAACTACCTCAGAGTTTAAAATAGGAATCGAAAATTACTTAGCTATAGAAGGAGAATTAGAAAATGACGATGAGGAAGTTCAGCTACGACGAAATAGTAACCCTCAACCCGTTGCAAACGAGGTACCAATTGATGTCCTCCAGGGTATTAATTCCTCTCTACGCCGCAGCTAACGACGGGATTTACAGGATGAACCGAGCTAAGAGGGTGGCAGGTTTCACTGCTGTGGTGGGAGTAACCATAGGGATACTAGTTTTAGCCATTATTACTATAGTTCTAATATACGTTGTTCTCCTAACACTGCCTATCGACTTCACCGATCCTATATATTGGATCCCAACTTTAATCGTTGTTGGGCTGGTTGCGGGAAGCGTATTCGGAATAATTAAGTTAGTGAAGATCGGAAAGAGGTTCGGCAGAATGGCTAACGAAGTATAAGGAGAGCTCGTTGTGTCGTGGAGCCAGGTGAAAACTATAGTTGTCATGAACGTCAGGCAGGAGAACGTAGCTAACGGGCCCAGCTTAGTTCTCAATATTATAGCTCCTACTTACAAGGAAATAGGTGACTGGCACGTACTTACGATAGACGGGAGGGACATAACGATACCTAACGTTGATGATCCTTATAATAAGCTGAACTATGTGAAAAATAGATTTAATTTAAATTTTAGTTGATTTTTTACATATATCTTCCAGCTGGCGGTTCTGAGGTGACAACTGAAAGGGACTAAAACCTGAGCGAAGAAGAGGTCAGAAAATCGTACAAACGATTACAAACACGCCAGTTTAGCTAACTCTTCTCTTTTCTAGTTTCTCGTTCTAAGAACAGCACTGCCGGCAGTACGACCTTCATCACGTCATCCATAGTATACGGTATGTGACCCATGTCCGGTATTAGGTGTAACTCGAACTTCTTGCCCAACTCTTGTAGCCTCTGTGAGTATTTCAATATCGGTAACGCGGGGGTTCTGGAGTCGTTCTGCGATTGGATGATACACAAAGGCGCTCTGACGTTCTCTACATACGTTATGGGCGATCTCTCCTTCATGAGCTCCTTGTTGTCGCCGTTGAACGCCATGATTATGAACCCCTTGAACGCGCTGTCCCCGAGCTCGTACATCTCCACCCAA
>JAPYVG010000097.1 GCA_028277025.1 Sulfolobaceae archaeon | reverse complement strand
GATTTGGGATATTTTAGGGGAGCCATAGATAACGTAAGAGAAGGTATGGAATATAAATTAATACTAGACGAAAAAGACACAATCCCAGATCCACTCTCTAAATTCCAACCGCATGGTGTATATGGTAGTTCAGCAATAATTCCTCAAAATTTCAACATACCTGAGATAAATAGGTTAAAACTGGAGGATCTAATAATCTATGAAATCCACGTGGGAACATTTTCTCAAAGAGGTGATTTCAAGGGAGTTGTAGAAAAATTAGATTATTTAAAAGACTTGGGAGTTACAGCGATCGAGATAATGCCAATAGCACAATTCCCTGGAAGCAAGGACTGGGGATATGATGGTACGTTCTTATTCGCAGTCCAAAACACATATGGAGGACCCTATGGTTTTGCAGAACTTGTTAGTGAAGCACATAAGAGAAATATAGGAATCATACTTGATGTAGTATATAATCACGTCGGACCAGAAGGAAATTATCTTGTTAAACTAGGTCCGTATTTTTCTAACAAGTACAATACACCTTGGGGACTGACCTTCAATTTCGATGATAGGGGAAGCGACGGAGTAAGAGAAATGGTTCTTGATAACGTTAAGTATTGGCTAGACGTATTCAAGGTAGACGCTTTGAGACTGGACGCTGTTCACGCGATTATCGATACGTCACCTAAACACATACTGCAAGAAATAGCCGAAGTTGTACACGAGAGGAATAGGTTGGTTATCGCTGAAAGTGACTTAAATGATCCAAAAATTATTCGTCAAGACTGTGGATATAATATAGATGCCCAGTGGAATGATGATTTCCACCATTCAATACACGCTTACATTACGGGTGAAAAACATACGTATTACATGGACTATGGCTCTATAGATGATGTAAAGAAAGCTTTCATAGACGTATTTGTATTTGACGGGAGATATTCTAGGTATAGGAGAAAAACTCATGGTGCACCTATAGGAGATTTATCGAGATGCAAATTCGTTGTGTATATTCAAAACCACGATCAAGTAGGAAATAGGGGTAACGGTGAAAGGCTTTCCGTAATCACAGATAAGGAGACCTATCTAATAGCTTCAACATTATATCTTCTTTCTCCATACATCCCTTTGATTTTTATGGGCGAGGAATATTTTGAAAGAAATCCATTCTTATTTTTCTCTGACTTTTCTGACCCACAGTTAATAAAGGGAGTTAGAGAAGGGAGACTCAAGGACAATGGTCAAACCATCGACCCTCAATCGGATGAGGCGTTTCTTAAATCAAAACTATCCTGGAATATAGATAAGGAAGTGCTAAACTACTATCGGAAATTAATTGAGATCAGAAAAAGGTTTTTACCGAAGTGTAAAAGACCTGCTAAAGTAGATGTGAATTCACGCTGGATTAGTATCAAGAACGAAAAAATATTAATTATAGCTTCGTTTAGTGAAAACAAAATAAGGACCGACTACGAAGGTGAAATTCTAATTGGGATTAATTTCCCATCAAAGATACTTAAAGGTTCTGAAATAAAAGTTAGTAAAGGAGTAGGTGTATATTTATTATATGAAAAATAGAGATAGACCACTTAGACCAGGAGAGCCGTATCCCTTAGGAGCTACATGGATAGAAGAAGATGACGGTACGAACTTTGTAATCTTTTCGGAGAATGCCACTAAGGTTGAACTCTTATTGTATTCAGCGGTAAAGCAAAACGAACCAAAGGAAGTAATAGAAGTAACGCAAAGAACTGGAGATTTATGGCACATCTTTGTCCCCGGTATAAGGCCTAGACAACTCTATGCATATAGAGTATATGGGCCTTATAAACCAGAAGAAGGATTACGATTTAACCCTAATAAAGTTTTAATTGATCCTTATGCTAAGGCAATTAACGGGATACTAACGTGGGATGATTCCGTATTTGGATATAAAATCGGTGATCCGAATCAAGACCTTTCTTTCGACGAAAGAAGAGATGATAAATTTATACCTAAAAGCGTAGTGATAGACCCGCACTTTGACTGGACAGATGATCACTTTTTCATGAAGAAGAAAGTGCCTTGGAATGATACAATAATCTATGAGGTTCACGTAAAAGGATTTACTAAATTGAGGCAAGATATACCAGAAAATATAAGGGGAACTTATGAGGGTTTATCGTCAGATGTAACGATTGATTATCTAAAAGACCTTGGAGTAACTACTATAGAGCTAATGCCAATACAGCAATTTGTAGATGAGAGGTTTTTGGTAGAAAAGGGTCTTAGGAACTACTGGGGATATAACCCCATAAACTACTTCTCACCAGAATGTAGGTATTCAAGCAGTGGATGCCTAGGTGAACAAGTAAAAGAATTCAAGAAAATGATAAACAAGCTACATGAGGCTGGACTGGAAGTAATAATTGATGTAGTCTACAATCACACAGCTGAAGGAAATCACTTGGGACCAACTTTAAGCTTCAAAGGAATAGACAACAGAGCATATTATCTACTAGATCCTAAGAATCCAAGATACTATCTTGACTTTACTGGAACCGGTAACACGCTTAACTTATCCCATCCAAGAGTCTTACAAATGGTATTAGACAGTTTGAGATATTGGGTACTGGAGATGCATGTTGACGGATTCAGGTTCGACTTAGCCTCAGCTTTGGCTAGACAGCTCTACAGCGTAAACATGCTTTCCACATTCTTCGTTACTATACAACAAGACCCAATATTATCACAAGTAAAACTGATTGCCGAGCCTTGGGATGTAGGACCTGGTGGTTACCAAGTAGGTAATTTCCCTTACTTGTGGGCTGAATGGAACGGTAAGTATCGTGACGACATTAGAAGATTCTGGAGGGGAGATGCTATACCTTTCGAAGAGTTAGCAAATAGACTTCTCGGCTCTCCAGACCTTTATGCGGGTAACAACAAAACACCCTTCGCAAGTATAAACTACATAACATCCCACGACGGGTTTACCTTGGAAGACCTTGTAAGTTATAATCAGAAGCATAACGAAGCAAACCAACTAAACAACCAGGACGGAATGAACGAGAACTTCAGCTGGAATTGTGGTTTTGAAGGAGAAACTAAGGATCCGAATATTATTGCGTGCAGAGAGAAGCAGAAGAGAAACCTCTTAATCACCCTATTTACAAGTCAAGGGATACCTATGCTCCTCGGGGGCGATGAAATAGGTAGAACACAAAAAGGCAATAATAACTCGTTTTGCCAAGACAACGAAATCAGTTGGTTTAATTGGAATTTAGATGAGAGAAAGTTGAAGTTCCGAGATTTTGTGAAGGAGTTAATATACTTCTACAAAGCCCACCCCGTCTTCAGAAGAGCAAGATATTTCCAAGGAAGAAAACTACATGGGCTACCTATGAAAGATGTTACGTGGTTAAAACCTGACGGAACCGAAGCGGACGAAGGAACGTGGAAATCGAATACGAATTTTATTGCGTACGTCTTAGAAGGAAGTGCTATAGATGAGATAAACAGATACGGAGAAAGAATAGCTGACGACACATTTTTGATCATCCTTAACGGCGGAAGTAATAATGTTAAGTTCAAATTCCCACCCGGTAAATGGGAACTTGTCCTACATCCTTACTTAGACGAGAGAAAGGAAGAAGTTCAAGGGGGCACAGAGAAGGAAATAGATGGAAAGAGCGCATTAGTATATAGGAGAGTGGAAGCTTGAAGCTTCTATCAACCTACAGATTACAATTAAATAAAGATTTCAACTTTGACCGAGTAATTGAAAACCTAGACTACTTTAGCGACCTAGGAGTCTCACACCTTTACCTTTCACCGGTATATAAAGCCAGACCTAATAGCTCCCACGGCTATGATGTAACCGACCACTCTCAAATAAATCCAGAGCTAGGAGGAGAGGAAAAATATGTAGAACTAATACAAAAAGCTAAGGAAAAGAACTTAGGTATTATTCAAGATATAGTTCCTAATCATGAAGCTGTTCATCCAGATAACTGGAGATTAATGGACGTATTGAAATACGGAAAAAGGAGTAAATATTACGATTTTTTCGATTTCTTTCAAGAATTCGAAAAAATCAGGTTACCAATCCTCGAGGATAAACTTGATGCGTTAATTTCAAAAGAACTAATTAAAATCGAAAAAGACAAGAAAGGAGAATTAACCTTAGTATACCACGCCTGGAGATTACCTATTTTCGAGCTAGGTGAAGACTTGCTCAGTACTTTAAGAAAACAGAATTACGAGTTAACCTTTTGGAAAGAACCTCCTACTTATAGACGATTCTTTGATGTAAACGAGCTCATAGCGATAAATCAGGAAAAAGACTTCGTTTTTGAAGAAACCCACAAAAAGATTCTACTATTTAATGTGGATGGATTCAGAGTAGATCATATTGACGGATTATACGATCCTGAGGAGTATATAAAGAAGTTAAAGGAGAAATCAGGAAACAAGATAATATTAGTAGAAAAAATCCTATCCTTTGACGAAAAATTATTTCCGGGTCCTGACGGAACTACAGGTTATGACTTTCTCAATTTCTCCAACTTACTTTTTTCTCACAACGAGAGAGATATGACAGAAATTTATACGGAATTTATTAAGCACCCGATAGAAATAGACGATGAAATCAGAAGATTAAAGAGACTTATTATACGAGAGTCATTCAAATTTGAAATAGAACGGTTAGCTAAATTAATGGGTATCAGTTTTGAGACCTTAGAAGAGTATCTAGTCTGTCTTAATAGATATAGGACGTATCATAACGAAGTAGTAGAAGAATGCGACAAAGGAAAAGAAATTTCAAAAATCGCAAAAGAAAGTCCTGAATACGCTAAATTGCAACAATTCATGCCCGCTATATACGCGAAATCCTACGAAGACACATTTTTATATAGATTTAATAGACTAGTATCCCTGAACGAGGTCGGAAGTGATTTAAGATACTACAAGTTAGAGTGCGATAAGTTTCACAGATTTAACGAATCAAGGGTCTCAACAAAGTCACTTAACGCTACAAGTACTCACGATACAAAGTTCAGTGAAGACGTTAGGATGAAAATAAGTGCTATCAGTGAAGATCCTGAAGGGTGGAGGAAGAAAGTCTATGAATGGCACTCTATCCTAAATCCTAAAATAGATAGAAACACAGAATATCGGTATTATCAAGTTCTAGTAGGAAGTTACTTTGAAGGATTTACAGAAGACTATAAGAATCGAATTAAGAATTATATGATAAAAAGTGTAAGAGAAGCTAAGGAATTTACCTCTTGGTTTAACGTTAACTTCCAATATGAGGAAAAAATTATAGAACTTATAGACGAGACGTTTGCCAACAACGATTTTCAAAGATCATTCCTAGATTACGAGAGGAAAATTAGAAGATTAGGAATGCTAAAGTCCTTATCTCTAGTTGCACTAAAAATACTTTCACCAGGCGTGCCAGACTTTTATCAAGGCACAGAAACATGGAGGTACCTCTTGGCAGACCCTGACAATAGAAGAAATGTCGATTTTAGTGCTCTTAGAAAACTACTAGATAGGTCAAGAAAGTTTGATGATGAAATGCTAAACGACTTGAATGATGGTAGGTTAAAAATGTACGTTACGTATAAATTATTACACTTAAGAAAAGAATATAACGAAATAGTACTTAACGGAAGTTATAAGCAAATTTCCTTACCTTATGGACTTTGCGGTTTTGTTAGAGGAAATAAGATATTTGTTATAGTGAAAACGTTACAAAGCTTGATTGAACAAAACGTAAAAATAGATGGAGAATATACAGATGTTCTAACCGGTGAATACTTTAGAGATTCAGTAACCGTCAAAGACCTACCGCGAGTCTTAGTAAAGCAAAATTAAAGGTATGCGGGGGGTGGGCTTCGAACCCACGCAGGCCTACGCCAGCGGATATCTCCAGGGCCTTGAGTCCGCCCCCTTTGACCAGCTCGGGCACCCCCGCCTACCTATCTACATATTCCTCATTAATTTTAAGTTTTTCACCTATTGAATTATAGCTTAACTTAAAATCTCGATACGACCC
>JAPYVG010000096.1 GCA_028277025.1 Sulfolobaceae archaeon | reverse complement strand
ACTTATTCCGGTGAGATGTTGAACATAAACTACTTTATATTTCGTTTTTATTTTATTCAATATTTTTAATCTATTTACAAAATCATCAGAAATTAAGACTTTTATGCTCTCTTTATTTATGAAATTGTTTATCTCATCAATATCTTGAAATGTATACATTGGTAAATTTGGAAATCTCTTTTTGCAGTCCTCATAAGAAGGCGATTTGAAGAAGAGTAAAAAAGGCTTATAGCCATTATTTATCAGTCCTAAAGAAATGTCTAAAAAAGGCTTAGTGCCCGCATTATAATACTTGTTGCTAAACGCTATTAGAAACGCTATTTTATGCATGCAAGAATTATTACATCCCGTTTTTAAAAGCTATAGATAAAGTTAATAATACCCTTAAGCAAGTACCTAATATGCTAGTAATTGGGTTTCAATGGCCCATAGAACATGATCATGCCACCGCTATAATTCAAGACGGTAAATTGATTTTTGCAGTAGAGGAGGAGAGGTTTACAAGACATAAGCACTCAGAAGGAGAACCTCCATTAAACTCCCTTAAGGAAGCTTTCAAATTCTTGAAAAAGCAAGGAGTTAAGCCTAAAGACGTTGATGCCTATGCAGTAAATTGGGATCCTTCACTCTTCTCTGCTAAAGATCGTAGATTTAGGGCTTATTTGGGCTCAGTAATTGGAATGTTCTCTCATGGTGCATTAGATTTCGAAGAAGGGTTAACAACATACGCCTTAGACTTAGTTAAAGGAGATTATATGAAGTTGGCTGAACAGCTAATAAGAAAGGCAATTAGTGACATAGGTGAAGAAGTATCTTCAGAAATTAAGATTTATCCAGTTAAGCATCACTTAGCTCACGCAGCATCCGCTTATTATTTTTCCGGTTTTAACTCAGCTACTGTTTTAACAATTGATGGTTCTGGCGAATATGAATCTACAGTAGTCTGGAAAGTTAAAGACGGAAATTTTGAGCCAGTTCTTTCTATGTACGCCTCATACTCTTCCTTAGGATTCCTTTATGAGAAGATAATGCAAGGGATAAAACTGGGCAGGCTTGAAGGACCGGGAAAAGGCATGGGTTTAGCACCTTATGGTAAACAATCACTTTATTATGATAAACTTAAGGAGTTTGTTAAGATCACTCCAGAGGGCGATGAGCCTTACGTAATTCTAAACGACGGTAAGCCTATAAAGAGTAAAGACCTTGTAAAGATACTTTCCGTATATTATGATATTGCAGAGAAGGTAATTGGTAGTAAAGTTCTTAACTGGAATCCTAAGGGTGAGCTAAATGAAGATGCTGTTAACATAGCTTGGGCAGTCCAAAGGGTTACCGAAGAGGCAGTAGTAGCTACTGGTAAGTGGGCTAAGTCTCATACTGGTGAGGATAAGGTTGCTTTGGCTGGTGGTGTTGCTTTAAATGCTAAGGCTAATATGGAGTTATATTACTCCCATATTTTTAACGATATTTTTATTTTCCCTGCAGCCAATGATGCTGGTGGTCCCATTGGTGCCGCTGCTTACGTCTATGAACACGTTTTAGGAGGGAAGATTAGACACGGTAGACTTATAGACGTTTATTTAGGACCGGAATATTCAGACGATGAGATTAAGAAAGTCATAGAGAGGAGTAAGTTTAAGGCTGAGTATGTTGGTGATGACGTTAATGGTGTTGCTGATTTAGTTGCTAAGGGTGGGATTGTTACTTGGTATCAAGGTAGGGCTGAGCTAGGCCCTAGGGCTTTGGGCAATCGTTCAATCATTGCGGATCCAACTAGGAAAGATTATTGGCGTTTAGTTAATGATATTAAGGGTAGGGAGTGGTGGAGGCCCCTAGCCCCATCTTTGCTTGATGAGGATAAGGGCGTTTACTTTAAAGACCCAGTCTCTCACGAGTTTATGATTTTAATGTTCCGCTATAAGAGTGAGGAGGTTTGTGAGAGGGTTCCGGTAACTTGTCACGTTGATCTGACAGCAAGACCTCAGACAGTTACTAGGGATGTTAATAAAACGTGGTATGATTTGATTAAGGCATTTAAGGACTTAAAGGGTGAGGGACTTATAATGAATACTTCCTTTAACCTTGCTGGTGAGCCCTTAGTTGAGACTCCCCAAGACGCTATAAGGAGTTTTGCAGTCGGAGGATTTGATACAATGTACATGCAAGGCTGGATAATAAGAAAAAGATGAAAACGTTTGTTCTGTTCTTATTTTTATTGTTATGTAAAGGCCTTAGTATACAATTTAATTTATTTTCACCTAATTAAAATAATTCAGTGCTAATATTCGCTATCAGATTAAGAAGGGTCGTTCCTTAGCCTATAATAAACTATCTGTTTAGGGTACTGAGCAGTGTTACTGCCTTCCTTTTTAATTTTAGATAGCAACACGCGTTTCGTAGTAGAAAAACGATTTGCCATCTCAATCCTAAGTAACCCAAAAGGGTGCTTTAAGAACTGCTTGTAAACATTTCCTAAATCCTCTATTGCCAACTCTCTCTTCCTAAATCCAGACAATATTTCCTCGACTTTTTCCATGTTTTCTTCATCATGAACTTCTATTTCTATTAGTTCCAAGTGTTTCAGAGTATTTATGCCACCAATTAGTGCTTTGCCTTCAGATCCTTCTATATCCATTTTCAGTATTCTAGGTTTTAGGCCAGTTTCTTCCACTATCTTATCTATAGTAGTAGTCTCAACTAATCCTTCACCATCTTCAGATACATATGCTCCAACGCCTTCGCCTTTCATACTGACCATTTTGCCAGGTTTGTCATATAGTGCTTTAGGAATTACAATTACATTATTCAGTTTATTTAATTCCACGTTCTGTTTCAAGATTTTTAGGTTATTTGGTTCTGGTTCTATAGCTATAACCTTTCCTTTATCCTTAACCTTAAAAGATGCTAGGATAGAAAACAAGCCTATGTTTGCACCAGCATCAACAACAACGTCTCCTTCTTTAATGTTGGAGAGTAAAGGAGAGTAAATATTTTCTATTACGACCTGGTAAAATGCTGCAAAGTCACTCCTCCTTAAGAGAATCACCTTAGCAGGTAAGTTCACAAATGGTTTCAGATTAACTATCATACATTACCATGTAATATAAATAGGTTTAATAAAATATAGTTAAAGTCTAATACCAAGACCGGATTGCGTATAAGTTATTTACACACTTTGTGGATGAGCTGAATTTTGTTAGATCTCATTAAATCGAGGTAAAATCTAAATCTAGCGTTTGATTAAAGTAAATCATGTGGTATCTAATAAAAATTAAAATAATTCACAAAACATTGTCTATAAAAATTGATTTAATCTTCTAGAGAAAAGATAACACTTATAGATATCTCACCAGTAATAAGGAAGAATTAACTTAAACTCTAAAGGACGAATTTATTACGTTAAACATTCTCGTAAAAGCTATAAATTGTCTCTCTAAACTATAGCGTGAATGAAAATAAGTGTTGTAATTCCGACGCTTAACAGCGAGAAAACCATTAGAGTTGCAATCAGTTCCTCTCTCAAGGTGGCTGACGAAGTAATAGTAGTTGACTCTTTTTCCACGGACAGAACAGTAGAAATTGCTGAAAAAGAGGGTGCAAGAGTTCTTCAAGTGAGGGGCAGTAGGTTAATAGCCAGGATTGAGGGAGCAAAAATTGCAAGCGGAGAATACGTAGTCAATCTCGATTCAGACATGTACTTCTCTGAAAACTTTAAGGGATTTGAGGAGAAAGTTATTGCATTAGGGGAAATAACTATTGGCAGAGGCATAGTTCACAAGTTAATGAGCGTGGACAGAGAAATAACTCATAAAAAGTGGGCTGAGAATCTGTCAGTTACAAATGGTGGTATAATCCCCAGAATGTATGATAGGCAACTTCTATTGAAGGCTTATGAAATGATACCTGAAAATCTTAGGAATAAACTTAACGCTTTTGAGGACAGCGTGATATACTTTAACGTTATGAAGCTGTATAAAGGTAAGGTACAGTTCATTCCTAATGCGGTTTATCACGTGGAAGATGACTCCTTATGGCATTTCATGAGGAAGTGGTATAAGTATGGAAAGAACGCTAAGTTATTGAGGGGGACTGAGTACGAGAGGTTTATTTACGAGAGGAAGAGTAGACCGGGGTTAACTTTGGGAGAGAAGGTCAAACTGCTACCAGTAACTCTAGTTAAGGGGATCCCGTTCGCTTTAGGATATTACTTGTAATGATAGTGCTTTTAGAAGGTTTATGAGTTTTACCTAAGGTTTTATAACCACCTAATAATACCCCCAGAGATTATTACTCTTTGTCAGTAACATACCGCTTCCCCTAAATAAACGTCAGCTGAAGACTTTATGAACTCCGTTATGTAACCGCACACGCTTTAATAAAGTCCCAGTGCACTTGAGTATCCCTAACGTCTATGTATTATTTAAAGTCTCTGCAGGAATGGGAGTAAAGATGGGCGCAAAAACTGTGCCTCCTTCTTAGACTAATACTCTGTGTCATCATTAGACCCATAGTTCATGGCTCACTATTAGAGCTAATGTGGGTTCTGAGGAGAAGCTAACTTTGCTCAGTTTGCATGTTCTGATTTATGGTGACGTTAGCCTTAGAGACATTATGAGGAAGTATTACGGTAAGAGTTTAAAAGTGCTGAAGGGCACTCCTTATTCTTTCATGGCGTCTGTTAGTAGAAAAAGGAGGAATATTTGCAAGGGTGGAATTTACGATAGGGTTGTGTTTACCCGTGGCGTAACTTTTCCTTACTTTTCTTCTAATTCCACCACGGGCTAAGGGATCATACACATTCACCCTTAAGTCCTTGGGGCTAGTCGAGGGAAACACCAATACCCTCCCACTTTTATCACTCCCCAAACCTCGTGAGCAGTGCCCGTCATCAGTTAGGGAGATCATCAATAAAAACTACTTCGGTAATACTATATAAACAGAACTTGTCAAAACGATATTTAGAAGTGATTAAAAATAACGAGTAGTTGCGTAGAAGCGTTACAGTCTTATATACTCTTTACTTTGTGAGAGGGATTCCGTTCTTATTGGGAGAAATTCTGTAAAGAAAGGGGAATAAAAAGAGTTTGTAGACACGATTTAGTACTCTCTATAGGAACAACATGCCCACACCTTTTCTGATAAAAGTTACATTTCTAAATAAAAATTCAGAAGAGATCACAGACATTTTATAAAGTTTGGAAGCACAGTAAGTTTCTGTTAGCTTGCCGAACATTTAAAAGTCTCGAGTATAGTTTTATAAACTTGCAAGGAACGGAAACGCTCATAAACTCAAGGCTTAATGGAATGACGACTTCAGAATCGAGGAGGGTGTAATTCATTATGATGGTGAAGTTGTATAAGAAGCGTGAAAGCTAGAGTTTACCCGCGGTTTAATTAAAAGTGATTAGTTACGCCACTGGTAAACACATACTACAAGAAGATAATATGCTTTTTATTAATTAATGTTTTTCTATATGATAGAATATAAAAATAACTTCTTCTTTAGTTTTACTAAAATCTTTTACTCTTTTCATGCTCACTCAAAGCTATGATAAGGTGTATTGTACTAATCGTGATATGAAGAATTGCCAATATTACTAAAATATCTTTTTTTTGTAATAAATAAAAAATCTGCTTTTTGATTTATAAATTTTTCTCAACAAAATTTTGTACTATCTAGGCTGAGAATACTACATGGAGGCCAAGGTACTAGGTTAAGCCGTTGTTAGCAGTTTCAGATAAACCGTAAAGTTTGTATTATTTCATCATAAAATTTTATACAATCCTAAGACCTTAAGAAGTGCGCCAACGCCTAGGGAAGTATAAACAAAACAACCACTTGTAAAAAGCTCTAGTATTCTTGTACAAGTAAGTCCACATCTCATCAACAACCTTAGCAACAACCTTACCCTTGACCAGCTCCTTAGCCCTACCCCACAACTCAACCAACTTCCCATACTTTTTCCTACCATAACGCTGTGAAAACAGTACCAAGAGGTACGTTAAGCCTAAAAATAGCCCTCATACCATTAGTATTTTCAAA
>JAPYVG010000095.1 GCA_028277025.1 Sulfolobaceae archaeon | reverse complement strand
TGCTCATAGGTTTTCATTACAAGTTATTGAAAAAAGTAACTCTCATTCTGTTCTTCGGAATCCCCCTCTTATTTTTACCTGATAGAACTTTTTTCGGTACTGACGAGATTTTGATAGGTTATTATTCAGCTTATTTGTTTATTCATCATCTAAACCCTTATAATTATTCTCTGACTTCTAACGTATATTCATTCTATAATTTAACCTATGCTAAATATTTAATTGGAACCCCTTATGCTACAGGAGGTTTCGTCACCAATTTAAATTACCCTTCACTTTTCTTCCTTATAGAGATTCCGACAGTTATACTAAATATATCACCTAATTATGAAATTCTCATTTTTTACTTGTTAACAGGAGTTTTAATGTATTTAAACACTGATGAACTAACTTTTTTACTTTTTATATCTATATATTTACTAAATTATAACTATCTTTTTTATCCTCTAGGTGGAGTAGATGATATTATCTGGGTATTTTTTGTGTTATTATCTATGACTGTGAAAAACGCTAGGTTGAAAGGAGTTCTTTACGGGTTAGCGATTTCATATAAACAAGATCCATTAATCATACTTCCATTTTACTTGTTACACCTAGGTAAAGAGAGGATTAAATTCCTATGGTTTACAGGACTTACTTTTCTACTAATTAACGCATATTTCATTTACCTATCTCCATTTTTATTCTTAAACGACTTATTGACCCCCCTAAAGGGAGGATTGATACAAATCGGTTACGGGATAGACGTAATCTCTATAACTGGGTTATATTACCTCTATCCGGCTTTTTTCACAATTGCCTCAATTCTGATACTAATTGTTGGGTTATTGACTAATAAAAGATGGTACGGTGTAGCATATTTGTCATTCTTGTTCTTTTATAGGGTCTTATGGAATTACTTAATGTATTGGCCATTATTTTCTTATGTAGACTCTTTCCAAAATAACAAACTCCTTCTCGTAAATCCGAAAAAAGTCAGAAGATTACTCTTTGCTTTGACAATTTTAATTCTTCTCATATTAGGTGTCTATTTCCATTTTAATTTTCTCAATTACCAAAATTCAATTCACATGAAAGTCATTAAAGTTTTCGAGAAAGACGATTACGTATTTGCATTCCTTCTAAACGTATCATTCTACGGTGAGGGATCAGTCCTACCCCACTTCAGGATACTCCAAGACTCTCCTACAATATCTGCCAACGGACTTTTATGGTGTTCTAATTCAACTATTTTGAAGACGGGAGGGTCAGAGATTGTATATGTATATGCCCCATATCATTTTCTCTACATAAATATAAATAATACAAAAACCATTGAAATAAATGCATATTATTCAAATTATCAGGGATACGAACTATTAAACTTTAAAACTTGCTTATAAGTGAAAATTAATTATTGTTATTAATCTACAATTTTATCCTAATTTTTTGCTTAAAATTTCATATTTTATAGCTAGAGAGTATTGAAAAATCATATATAGTATTGTACTATCAACGTTTCATGAGCCGGATTGAACAATAAGACTATGACAACTTTTATGATATTTCTCTCCCTAGGAATGATGGCGCTAAGTGTATTCTTTTACTACAACGTAGGAACATATGTTTACGTAGGAAATTACAATGGTTGGCCGTTATATTGGTACTTCCCGTTCCTGCCTTCAATAGTGTTCTCGATATTAGCATTCGTTATTAGCATAGCCTTAATTTTCTTGTCTTTAAGACCTAAAGAGAGTGTGTTTAAACTTTCCATACTCGTTACTTTCTTATTTATTCTCTTAAGCTTGTTAGTAGCCAGATTCACTTTTGGCTTTACGCCGGAGAAAATTATGCTAGAACTACCCTCCCCTACAGACGCGCAGCTGATACAGTTACTTGCGGCTAGGTCATTACTCGAGGGTCATAATCCATATACACAAGATTATGAACCACAGATGCTTTCCTCCTTAGCCCCTCAACAGTACACGTGGATCTTTAAACAAGGGACTAGTAATTACACACCCTCTACTATAGTCGGTTTTGTCCACAGCTTTGACTACCTCCCTTCAACCGCTCTATATTACCTGCCTGCGGTAGCCTTCGGCATTCCGGCAAACGTGTATAATGCAGGTATCCTAGCCCTTGGTTCCGCTCTAATTTTCCATAAACTGAAAGGAAAAAACAAGATTCTCTTCTCGTTACTAGCCTCATCGTTTATGTTCATGTATTTCGCTCCTCTTCTATTATACAGGAATACTCCAGGCTGGATAGTACCATTTGTGGTGGCAATTCTCTTTCCAGAAAACCCTTTACTCTCTGGGATCATGCTAGCCTGGGCATCAACTTATAGGCTTTACGTGTTGATTTTCACCATATTTTACCTAATCTTGATCTGGAAGGAGGGATATGACGTAAAAAGCGTGGTGAAATATGGTTTAATCACCGCCTTAGTCTTAGATCTTCCTTTTATCCTACTTAATCCTAAGGCATTTTGGAGGGATAACTTACTCCCATTCGTAGCTAATTTTAGACCTTATGACGGTGGTCCCGGACTAATTTCTTTAACTTATTTAGGAATAGAAGTTACAAAGACATGGTCGTTCGTCGGCTTAATTATGATTATAGTCATCGGCTTAATCTTATCCTTAAGGTATTATAATACGCTGAGATACGGCATTCTGGCCTTTCCTTTAGTATCATTTTTCTTTTATTATAGACCTTTACCGTCTTATTATATATACTTCTTACCGTTGATATTTTTAGTTTACGTATTCATTGTGGAGAGAGGAGAGCTATCTCTGGACATATCAGAATCGGTTCTGACAAGAATCTCTGCATATTCTGTCGTATTAGGGTTATTATCTATAGTATACATGTACGGAGTCTATACCTTCGGGGTGATCTCTAACATACAAACTGCTTTTGCCCTTTTTGCCTTATTCATTGTCACTCCCTTCATGATATATTTCCGAAACCTAGTTTTCAAGATCTCTCCATATTTATTGTTCCTAATCATCCTCTCCTTATCGACCTTAGTCTTATTATTCATACCTTCTGAACTTCACGGTACGAATTTCATAGTAATGGGGCACGGCTACATCGGGGATGCAATGTTACTCCCTGATCTGGCTTCTCAAAGTATAATAAACGGTGTAAATCCGTACATTTGTAATTACTCACAAGTAATGAATTCCTTACCGTATTTCGGTTCACTTTACGAAATATTTCACTACTCTAACGATGTTATTAACATTTCACAATTACATGCGTCTAAGGTTTTTACACCCTATTATACACCTAATGGTACTTACTATTATCATGGGCTACCGACAGAAAACATAACTTTTTATGATTACCCTCCGATGAATGCGATATTCTTAGTTCCAGCCCACGTATTTAACATACCTGTAAGGTTGTGGGAACTCTTAGTTTACATAATTATTATTTCCTTAATTTTCTTAAAGTTCATGAGGAGAGGAGATTGGGAGAAAGCATTAGCCTTAACTTTAATCCTAATGTCAGGATATTTCGTAACATCTTACGGATTCGTATTTCTACTGGACTCTACTTCGTGGATAGTTTTAATAATTCTGGGCTTGACATTTTACGAGTCCCCTCTAATTTTCGGATTGTTGACGGGGATGGCTGTAGACTCAATGCCCCAAGCTATAATACTCTTTCCTTACCTGCTCATCTACTTAAACACTAAATTCGGGGGGAATTACGTAAAGCGCTTTCTAATTACTTCAATCGTTATCTCAATATTACTACTCTTACCTTTCGTTATAACCTATCCTAAGTCACTCTATCTTATGTTGTTTCCAGTCCTTGCTAAATTACCAATGGTTGGCATAGGTATAGTTACGATAATAGGTATTTTCGTCTTTCATACGATCTGGCCCTTAACTCTATTCAAGCCTATACCTTACATTACGTTAGCTTTAACGTTAATAATCACCTACCTTTTTAGGAAGAGGTTAGAGGAGGTCAGCTTAATGATTCCAATATACGTGATACTAACTTTTACTAGGAGTTACCCAGAATATTTAATATATTATCCCTATATTGCATTCCTTGTTTGGCTAACAACTGAGGAAGTAACGAGCAAATACAAAATAGAAGTTGAATAAAAACTTTAGGTAACTAAGGGCTTTACTTTTTCCCTTCTCTCTACACCGAACTTGTAGTTTTTAGCGAACATAGAACCCAACAATGTAAGCAACATCATCATGAAACCAAATAAGGCAATGTAATTAAATGCGGTGGATGACGGTGCGTATCCCATTACTAGTATCTGATTGTTAACCATGACGATTATAGGGACTTGATATGCTTGCATTAAAGCAGTAGCGACGACGGGACCTGCTGCCCCTCCTATTGTCCTCAGTAGAGTATTCATGCCCATTCCGGTAGTTCTATACTGGTAAGGTAGTGATAAAGCTACCATATTTACTAATGGAAGTATTACCGCTACAAGTCCTAAAGAGGATAAGAAACCGTCAAGTAAAACCTCTTGTGGCGTAGCCCTATAAGTCATTAACAAGATGTAAGCTATCATTGTGAGCAAACTACCTGTGACCAATAGAGGTTTGGGACCTATTTTAGGCATCATCCTGCCGAAAATAGGCCCAAATATGACCATACCTAACGCTACCGGAGACATCAATAGACCTGACTGTATTATTGAAAGACCTAGACCGTAGGGTTGGGGAAGTTGTGCATAATAAACAAGGAATATAAACACAGTGAACATGCCTACGCCAGATATCAGGCCCACAATGTTAGCTGCAGCGAAATTCCTTATCATAAATAAGTCCAGTCTGAGTAGTGGTTCTTTAGTTCTCCTTTCGTAAAGAATAAAAACTACATAGAGCATGAATGATAATAGAAGAAGTATCAAGTTTTCAGGATTGTCCCATCCCAGTGTAGGTCCCTCAGTTATGTATACGAGTAACATTACCGTTCCAAGTCCTATCAGAGATGCTCCTACATAATCAACTGCTTCTTTAACTCTATGCCCAGTGTGAGGCAAGTACTTTAATGATATTACAAAGATTATTAGTGACAAAATAGCTGCTGTGTGGAACGCATAAGGCCAACCTAGATCCTCTACTACATAAGACCCTATTAGAAGACCTAGGGCAGGTCCTATACCAATAGTCGCACTTAGAATAGCTTGTGCGAATGCTACCTTTTCTTTAGGGAATAAATCAGTCACTAATGCTATAGCAATGGGGAACATAGAAAACCCGACACCTTGTACAGCTCTAGCCCCTATAAGAACCCAAATATTAGGCGAAAACCCTGCAATCAAAACAGCAACTATGTAGAAAACTATTGCTACTACGTACATTTTCTTCTTCCCGTAAGTATCAGCTAATTTGCCCATTAAGGGAGAAGTGGCTGCGGCAACGATCATATAAGCAGACGTTATCCAGCCTGCCAGAGTAGTGGAGATAGAGAAATCATTTTCAATAGTGGGCAATGCGGGTATTACCATCGTCTCGACGTAATTAACAACTAATAGCATACTCGATAGAATAAGAAGTGTCCTAGATCTGATGTCCATAAAAGGAAGTCTGAGTGTGAAGATAAAAAAGTTTCGATATATCTTTTTACCTTAACTCCAAAGGTAGTCTACCCCTACTTTATCAAGTGATTTTAACCAATTGATAAACTTCTTCACATTTTCACCTTCAAAAATAGAACCGTGTTGTGGTGCTATGACTTCTATATCAAGTTTCTCCATAATTCCAATAAGGTGATCTAACGCCTTCTTATTTGCTAAATACCTCCTATGAAATCCCTCCATATACTTCACATGTTCTTCGAAATTCTGGACTATAAGGTACCACTTACCTTCGGGGAATACAGCGGCACCGAGGTCACCTGAAAAGTAAACTTTAGACTTCACGTCATAATAATGGAAATTTCCGGGGGAGTGAAGAAAGTGAGCTGGAATAGCTCTAATTTCCGAATTGCCTAGCTTAATAGTAGTTCCCTCGTCTGGTATATCAACTATCCTGCCCTTTACATCAACCCCCAGATGAGGTATGAATCTCTCCCACAAAGCCGATACGTATATAGCAGCGTTAGGAGT
>JAPYVG010000094.1 GCA_028277025.1 Sulfolobaceae archaeon | reverse complement strand
TTTCAGCAATTTCTACTGTTCTGTCCGTGGAAAAAGAGTCAACTACTATTACTTCGTCAGCCACCTTGAGAGAGGAACTGACTGCAAGTTTAATTGTCCTCTCGCTGTTAAGCGTCGGAATTACAACTGTTATGCTCACTATCTACACGTTCTAAATCGGGTTAAAAAGGTTTTACTTTGCGTATTATGTAGAAATTTCTACACAAAAGATCAGTCTTACTCGACTGTCACGGGCATCTCCTAGGGCTAAATAGTAGAACTGTTGAAATTAGAAGCCTTTCATGGTTTGTTATCAAGGTCATTAAAATTCTAAAATCATAACTTCCTAAGTAACCTGTTCAAGATCCTCCTATTTAACTTATTATCAGCCCATAGGTATGTCATAAAGGTTAACAATAGTGTCACTAAATTCGCTTCAAACAACGGTAATGCATTTTCAAAGTTTATCGGTGAAAAATTCTCAGTGTCCTTTATAACATAAACGTTACCCATTCCATAGTAATATATATAATGTTTTACTAACCAGTTCACTTCTAAATATTGGACATAAAAGCTTAGTAAAAATTCATAGTCTTTAAAATAGGCATAAGCGAGATAATCAGTACTCAGATTTCCGTGGTGGATAAAGACTAATTGATTATTTATCCTTTCCACGCTAAAACTAACATTGGTTATATTTACACTATCGAAGCTTATTATGTTGTAACGAGGTAAGGATTTCGCCATATATTCCTCGACATTCTGCAACTTATTTATGGGTACCAATAGAATTTTAACCAAGAAGGGAACTATTCCTCCTATCCAATTTATCACTAAGCTACCGTTACTTACTGTTACGTTGTCTAAATAAAACCAATTCGTAGAAGGCGAATACGGCTCTTTAATGGTAATAAGTGTAGTGTTTTTCCCAGAAGCTAGCATGAAGGTAGATGAAACGTTCAAGGCGTAATAATTGTTCAAATTAGCTATTCCTCCCTCAACAAAAACGACATAATCACCGTCACTCACATTGATCATTAGAGGACCGCCGGGCAAATAACCTGGTACCTCGTCTCCTGCCCAGAAGAGCGGTATTTCCCTCCAACCGTGTGGATGTAATTTAGATAAAGAAAAGCTTATAGAGTCACTACTGTTAACAAAGAAGGGTACTAAGTCAAGCGTAGCGAGGTTGTAACCTATAAACCCTTTCACATACTGCGGCAAGCCTTCAACGAAATATTGAGGTACTATGACATAAGTATTATTTAGATGTGATAGATAGTTAAGTATACAAGGGAAATCATAAGCGACGTAAATACCCCGACCTTCCACCATTTCCTCATAATCGGGGTTATAAAATACGTAAACACCGTGGTCTTGAAATACCTCTTTTAACGTGGAGTTAAGATAAGCTATAAGCCCCTCAGGATCCGGCATCCCGTTAGTATCAACCATTACGTACTCTATCCCCAGATAGGAAAAGACTTTACCCAATTCCTTTACTCCGTGTGAGATCTCCCAGATAGGGAATGCTGAAAGATAACTGTACCACTGAGGACCAAAGCCCACACCATAGAGGTTTACTAAGTAATACTGATACCCTAAAGAACCCGGAGTAATTATAAAGATTAAACCAGTATCATTTGACATTACATTAATGGCGTCTTGAACATAAGAAGGAAATTGTGGCGGTGGACCATAAGCCTTAGACACAAAGGTAAGATAATTATACGAAAATGCAAGATTTGATAAGGTTAAAAGTACCAATAGAGACAACATGACGACGACCCTAGATTTTAACTTCTTTGCCTTCAAGACTGCATAGACAATACTAACACCAGCCCCGAGGAACAATATCTCATCCGAAAAGTATTGAGGCAAATAGTTAGAGTAAACGAACACGACCAATGAGTAATACCCGTGGTCTATTAACCAATTTATTACTTCTCCTCCTTGAGGTAGACTGCTAAAGAAAACAATAGTGAAAAGAGCGAAAGCCAAAGTAATTCCTAACCTTCTCGTCCTCTTGATTAATAATAGGAGAAGACTCAAACTTACAAATATTCCCCCGGCGAGCTCTAAGGTAGGAGTGTAACAAGAGGGCCAATTAACGGACCCCGTCAAGACTCCCAAAACACTGAACCTTTCAGTAGCAATAGAAGTCTGTGAGTTAGTAGCACTGTTCAATATTTCAACACCGTTCAACCTCGTAATGAAATAATAATACAGAAAGATCCTGAAGTTGACTAACACAAAGAAAGGAATACCTAAAAGAATGACCTTGACCCAATTCTTTAAATACGTTAATGAATGTTTAGCTATGATGTAAGACACGGAGAAGACAAAGAACCAAATAAAATCGTAAAACGTCCCCCTTGGGTCTGCCAGACCTAGTGATACGACTAGTGAAAGAATTATGCCTCTTTTCAAGGCCTGGTTCCACGTTAGTGTTTCAAAGTCAAGGTACTTATCTAATAGAGCTATAACGAGAGGTAGTGTCGCATAATAATAATTGTTGATAGCAGTAAAAAAGTAATAAGTAAGGGGGTAATTTAAAGCCGTGATGAACGCAACTGGGTATACATAAAACGTTTTACCGAAGTATTTCGTAACAACTATTTTGATACCATAATACATAGAGAGAGAAGATAGGACAAAGGGAAAGATATATCCTAAGGTCATGTAAAGTAGCCCACCGCCCATTATAAAATAAAATATAGTGGTTATTGCATTTACATCACTTTGTAGCGCTCCGCTCTGTATATTGAAGACTGCTTCAAGATATTGAGGTGTAGGGGGTGTAAAGCCCAAGTAAGAGGTCGAAAAATTCCTTTCAGTTAAGAGATAAAATTCGAGGAGTGAGGAAATAGCTACGATCAGGAATTCAGACAAAAGCCTTAACATGGCGGAGAGCTTCTTCAGCTTATTAACCATCGTGATGATGTGGTAGGTATCATTTAAAATTTTTCTGTAAGGTTAGCTCTTTATAGAAAAATTGTGAGGTATCAAAATAGTTTATTAAAATTTATTTATTCTACAAAATTAAAAAATTTTAAGCTAACATGAAATACAATAAATATAGTTATCTATAATCTCGATAGCTCCATCATATTTAATTTACTGGAAAATTTCCATGAAAAACACCCTTTCTTTACCTCATATGTATTAAAGAACCTTGCATAATTAGATTGAATATTGTGGGAAAAATATCTAGAAAAACTAATTCACTATTAAAAACGATTCTATGTTATTTCCTCGAAACGGATAAAATGGGAAATTGTATCCCTTACAATTTTAAAACTCTTTCGTCTAATAATGAATCATGATATTCAGATACGGCAGAACCAAGATAGAGATTCCTAACTGTTATAGTTACGTTTATTATGCAACATATATAGCAGGTGAATGGGATTTCCTAAAAGTTAAAAAATACGATATTGTCCTCGACGCAGGAGCCTTTATTGGAGATTTTACGGTTAAAATAGCTAGAAGAGCTAGAGAAGTAGTGGCTGTTGAACCGTTACCTTGGGCTTTTAAGATTCTGAAAGAAAACGTTGAAATAAACGGTCTTAAGAACGTTGTTCTCGTCAACAAAGCATTACACAGCGTGGAGGGCATAAAAGTTAAAATGAGGGATGAAGGTGTTGGTAGCAAAATTACAAATGAAGGTTACATCGAAATAGACACTGTGAAAGTTAGCTCATTAGGAAAGTTCAATGTAATTAAGATGGACATCGAAGGGTCAGAGGGAGAAGTGTTCAAAGATTATGATTGGCTGGACCACGTCAGGACTCTCGCCATTGAATTGCACGGAGAAAGAAATATTTCGACTATACCTAACTTACTTAGGTCTGAAGGTTTTGAAATTAGGGAGATGAAAAGAAGAGACTTAATAAAGAACACGATCAAGAATGTTACAACACATCCCTTAGATTTCTTGAGGGCTGAAATGAAGACTAAAACTTTGTCTAAGTTTTTAAAAAAAGAATATAAGGTTCCCGCTATCGATTCAAATTCCGTTACTGAACAAGTGAAAATCATCTACGCTAAACGCCTAAAAACTGAGATAATGTAAAAGGAAATTGAAAATTTGAAGATGCTATTATTCGTCGCTTCTAGATATAAAAATTTATAAAATCCTTTAAAATGTGTCGAAAGTTTGTCTTGCGTAGTTACTAGGTTAATTATATTCCTGCGATCTTCTAAGATTTCATAATATTCTTAATTTATTATTTATCCCTGCTATAAAGGAAAAATTCAATAGATTTATAACTAATGATGACACTATGAAAATCAGCAATATTCACCACTTACAGATTTATATATATCACAAGGTTCCATTAAAAAGTGATGAAGGTTCTCATAGTCACCTTTGGAGATATTCAAAACCCAACCAACGGATACTTAATGAGGGTGAACTACATTTTTAGGTGCTTGAATTCATCAACAGATGTCAACGTGATACAGTTTATCACCGACCGTGTGCCTATTGACTCAATTAAAGGCGTTTACTCGTCTCACGTAAATAATAACTACGCATCATATTTATTCACCTTCGTTTGGAAATCGTTAAGTCTCATCTTCTTACTGAAAAATCAAGATGTAGTAATGATTGAGGGATCCATGTTTCTTCCTTTCGCAATAGCTGCTAAGATACTAAGAAAGAAAGTAGTCTACGACACACACGGGTCTATTGTGGAAGTGTCTAAGGGTGTTAGAGGAATAAAAAACTTGCTGTTTAGACGTATAATAGGCGGGTTATTAGACAGAGTTACTACGGCGGTCTCTGATGTCGTGATAACTGTGTCGGAAAAAGACGCTGAGATCTTTAAGAGATACTCTAGGAATAAGGGTAAGGTCGTAGTAATCAGGCACTCCATCGACACTGAAAAGATCCCTTTCTACGAGGTAGAAAATCAAAAGGTCAAAACGGCTTTGTTTGCCGGGAATCTGAGATCTGTCCAAAATTATGAAGCTGCTAAAAAAATAATTGAGATAGCTAAACAATTGCCAGAAGTAAAATTTGTTATAGTGGGGGAGGGAAAGGAAAAATTCACTAACTACCCTGATAATGTAATATTCGTAGGAAAGGTTGAGTCGTTAGATAAGTATTATAAGGAAGCTGATGTGTGTGTTATCCCTTTAACTACTGGGACTGGGATTAAAACGAAAGTATTGGAGTGTATGGCGTATGGTAGGCCTGTGATAACCACAGAAAAAGGGATCGAGGGCCTCACAGGCGCCGAAAAATTAGAAGGAGTTTTAGTAGATCGTGTGGAGAACTTCCCTACTCTAATAAAAAAATTTGAGCTGAAGAGAAACTATTACAGATTGAGAGAATACGTAGAAAAAAATTTCTCTACAAAGACAATCTGTAAACAACTAATAAAAATATTCGAATGTATTTCTCTTTAAAGTGAAATTTAGTAATAAGATATTTTTAGCATAATTTACGAGTATGCATTGAGTATTTTGTCCTTCGAATACCATTCCCCTGTGGTTAAATTGCAAATATTTTTCGGTTATCTTCTCTAAGTTTCCCCGTTAAACCTATTATTAAAGCCCTAATGATCATGTAGTATTTCTTTTCCTCGTAAAGCCCTATGAAAGAGAAGAAAAAGGAGTAAATGAGCTCCCTTATTACACGATATCTTGCCATTATATACACCGTATTACGCAGTATTAGATAGTATCTTATATAATTTTTGTAAAGAGGTATTGTATACCTTCCTTTTTTCATCTTTTTTCTGAGTAAAATGTAGATGATTTTAAAGATAATTTTACTCAAGAATCTTCGTATTTCTCTTTCTCCTTCTCCTATCCTGTGCTGTATTAAGTCTTTGTGATAAATTAATAGATTTCCTAGCTTTAACTTTATAACATTCCTAACTATAAATTCTACGTCTGTTTGATCAACGAATAGATCCTCATTCCAATGGAGCTTACTGTCGACCCTCACTATTAACCCGGAATTTACAGTCCCCGTTCCAAGAAAAAATTGTGAATTTAACATTTTTATAATACTACTATGAGATTTATTTATGCTGATGCAACACGTATCTTTAGGAATATGTTTCAAAATAGTCAACATTTCTGTTATATCTATTACTTTACTATCTTGATCGAGCAAAAGAAGCCAGTCTTCATGTAGACTTAAGGCCATTTTCATAGCATAATTATACGCTTT
>JAPYVG010000093.1 GCA_028277025.1 Sulfolobaceae archaeon | reverse complement strand
GAACCATATTGAGAATAACAATAGAACTAAAGCGTTTCCAAAATCAGGGAACATTAGTCCAAATAATATCGGGAAAGTGAAAACAAGAAAGACTATTGGCGAGATTTCCCAATAGGACGGTGAACCATATATTTCTACTAAGGATTCTAAAACCTTTATTGACTTTGGTAATTCGACTAGTGTTGGTGGTTCGTCCTTTTCACCATATCTCCTAGGTCTTATATAATCCACATGTGCAAGATCCTTCATTTCATTTTGTACTCTTTTAACATATTTTTCAGGAAGATAACCTTCTATTTGTAAATAATACTCAGAGATTCTAGCTTTATTCATGATATTTAACGCGTCTCGAACTGTAAGCAATTTACCGTATACATTTTTAATATAATTCTCCTCAGTCTTTACTTTCTTTGCCAATTCTTCTCTTGTTCTTTCCAAAATAGTATTTATCTGGTTTATTCTCTCTGAAATCTCATTATAGAGCTGAAAGGGAGACTTTCCTTCTTGCAGCTCATATCTCCTGACTCCAGTCTCTTTTAATTTCTTTTCTATATCTGCATTCTTCTCAGTAATAATCAGCACAGTATATTTTCCTTCTTCGAATCTCGTGTAATATGCGAAACCGGAATCACCTATTATTTGACTGATAAGCCTTAACTTATCCTCGCTAACTTGAGCTAATATTACGTCAAATAACTCTAAGGAGTATAATTTGGATAACTCTACTGTTATTGACTTAATCGGTTCCAGCTCTTTTAACTGTTGCTGATACAGATCCTTTTCTGCCCTTAGCCTACCTATTTCCTCCAATAGTTCCTTGTATCTTTCTTCTAATTTCGACGCTTCTTCACTGACATCTTGTGCAGCCTTAATCCAGTTAACTACTTTTATGCTTCCTAATGGCTCTATTACTAATCCTCCTAACTCCATGATTATTTTTAATTTGCTTACGTGATCTTGGACTGCAGTAATTAGTCTTCTAGCATCTTCTATTCTCTCATTACTTAATGGATAAAGGGGATCCTCTGGTTGAAACATACCAAGCTTTAGAAGTTTAGTTACAATAGGGTCTACAGCGGACTTATCAGAAATTATTTGTAATCTGACCATATTCTCTGGTAATAGCACTTTAATTACCTCGGGATATGTATTAGTAGGTCACTTATAAGTATTTAATCTCTGTTATTTAGAATTAATTCGCAATGGGTAAAGTGTTTGTTGTGGGAGACAAATACACGGTTTCTCTCTTTAGAATGGTTGGAACTGAAGGGGATTTCATAGATGACCCTTACAACTTACCCGATCTCATTTCTAAATTAAAGAAAAGAGAGGATATAGATCTAATATTGATAACTAAAGACATGTATGAGCCTATAAAGGAAAAAATTGATCCAATCATTGCAGATCAAAGAAAACCTTTAATAACAATTATTCCTTCTCCGTTTAGTGAATCCAAGCCATTAGACGTAAGGAAGATGATAATGAAAGCGTTAGGTTTCGGGTGAGATAAATGGATTTTGAACAGTTATTAGATAAATCTCTAAACAAAGTTAGGGAAGAAATAAAAACGGAATTAAGTAAAAGTTTAGATGAAGCCATAAAGCTACTCAATGAAGGTCATACTAAGATAATACAAGAGTATACGCAAAGGATAAATGAATTAATTACTAAAACTAAGGAAGAAATTGAAGGAGAAAAAGCTAGATTAGAGGTAGAGAATAAGCGAACATTATTAGTTGAGAAGGAGTACTGGATAAATAAGGTTTATGAAAGAGTCTTGGAAAAAATTGGAGAAGTAGTTAAAACTAAAGAGTACAAGGATGCAATACAGAGTATACTAAATAAAGAGATCAAAGAGATGGAAGGAGAGAAAATTACAGTATACTGTTCTCCAAATGATAAATCGACAGTAGAAAAAGTTGTAGGCAATAATAAAAACGTAACCATCAAGACTGATGACAAAATGCTTGGTGGAATAAGAATATATTATGAAGGAAGCGGATTAACAAGAGATTTTTCATTAAAGCTTATCTTAGACCAAGTTTTTGATAGTATGAGGGGAAAGATTTCAGACATGTTGTTTGGAGGTAAGTAAAAATGAACAATGGAAGAATTGTTAGGATAAATGGTCCGTTAGTTGTAGCAGATAATATGAAAAATGCACAGATGTATGAAGTAGTAGAAGTTGGAGAACCTAGATTAATAGGAGAGATTACTAGAATAGAAGGAGATAGAGCATTCATACAAGTTTATGAAGATACCAGCGGAATAAAACCAAATGAGCCTGTATATAGGACAGGCGCACCGTTATCAATAGAGCTGGGTCCGGGCTTAATAGGAAAAATATTTGATGGGTTACAAAGACCATTAGATTCAATCAAAGAACTTACAAAATCTCCTTTCATAGCTAGAGGTATAAAAGTTCCATCAGTTGACAGAAAAACTAAATGGCACTTTATACCCAAAGTTAAAAAAGGAGATAAGATTGAAGGTGGAGATATAATAGGAATTGTAAACGAAACTCCACTAGTAGAGCACAGAATTTTAGTTCCTCCTTATGTTCACGGCACCCTAAAGGAAATCGTTGCAGAGGGAGATTATACAGTTGAAGATCCCATAGCAGTTGTTGACATGAATGGCGATGAGGCACCAATAAGGTTAATGCAAAGATGGCCAGTTAGAATTCCTAGACCATTCAGAGAGAAGTTAGAGCCAACTGAGCCACTGTTAACTGGAACCAGAGTACTGGATACGATATTCCCAATAGCCAAAGGAGGTACAGCAGCGATACCTGGACCTTTCGGAAGTGGAAAAACGGTTACATTGCAGAGTTTGGCTAAGTGGAGTGCTGCAAAAATAGTGATTTATGTAGGATGTGGAGAGAGAGGAAACGAGATGACAGATGAGTTAAGACAATTCCCAAGTCTTAAGGATCCTTGGACTGGTAGACCATTGCTAGAAAGAACAATATTAGTTGCTAATACAAGCAATATGCCAGTAGCGGCTAGGGAAGCAAGCATATATGTAGGTATAACTATGGCGGAGTATTTCAGAGATCAAGGGTACGATACATTGCTAGTTGCAGATTCAACTTCAAGGTGGGCTGAAGCTCTAAGAGATTTAGGAGGAAGAATGGAGGAAATGCCAGCAGAAGAGGGGTTCCCAAGTTATTTACCCTCAAGACTTGCGGAATATTATGAGAGAGCTGGAAGAGTCAAAACAGTAGGAAAACCAGAAAGGTTTGGTTCAGTTACAGTTGCCTCTGCAGTTTCTCCACCTGGCGGAGATTTCACAGAACCAGTTACGAGTCAAACACTGAGATTCGTAAAAGTATTTTGGCCTTTAGATGTATCATTAGCACAGGCCAGACACTACCCTGCAATTAACTGGCTTCAAGGATTCTCAGCATATGTTGACTTAGTTGCCAATTGGTGGAATACAAACGTGGATCCGAAATGGAGAGAAATGAGGGACATGATGGTAAGAACATTAATTAGAGAAGATGAGTTAAGACAGATAGTAAGATTAGTAGGACCAGAATCTCTAGCAGAAAAGGATAAATTAGTACTCGAGACAGCAAGGTTGATCAAAGAGGCTTTCTTAAAGCAAAACGCCTATGATGATATAGATGCATTCTCATCTCCACAGAAACAAGCTAGAGTAATGAGATTAATTTACTTATTCAACACACATGCTTCTAGATTAGTTGAAAGAGGAATTCCTACAAAGAAAATAGTAGATAGTATGGGACAACTCTTACCAGAAATTATCAGATCGAAAGCAGCAATCAAAAATGATGAATTAAATAAGTATGATGAGTTAGAGAGAAAATTAATTAACGTCTTTGAGAATTTGGAAAAGGAGGCTGGTACTTAATGTTAAGCGTAAGGGAATTTTCGAACATATCGATGATTAAAGGCCCTCTAATATATGTTCAAGGAGTAACAGATGCGTCATATAACGAGCTAGTGGAAATTGAGATGCCGAATGGTGAAAAACGAAGAGGATTAGTTATAGACTCCCAAATGGGTATAGCAATAGTACAAGTTTTTGAAGGAACAACTGGCGTTTCGCCCACAGGTACTAAGATAAGGATGTTAGGAAGAGGCTTAGAGGTGAAGATCTCAGAGGAAATGCTAGGACGTATATTCAACCCATTAGGTGATTCATTGGACAATGGACCACCAGTGATTAAAGGAGAAAAGAGAGATATAAACGGATCACCGCTAAATCCCGCAGCAAGAGAATATCCAGAAGAGTTTATACAAACTGGAATATCGGCAATAGATGGATTAAACGCGTTATTGAGAGGGCAAAAATTGCCAATATTTAGCGGCAGTGGATTACCAGCAAATATGTTAGCCGCACAGATAGCTAAACAGGCAACTGTAAGGGGAGAGGAAAGTAACTTCGCAGTAGTCTTTGCCGCAATTGGAGCTAGATACGATGACGCATTATTCTTCCGTAAGTTCTTTGAGGAGACTGGCGCTATTAATAGGGTTGCGATGATAGTAAGTTTAGCGAATGAACCACCAGTAATGAAAACGTTAACGCCAAAGACTGCATTGACGTTGGCGGAGTACTTAGCTTTCGAGCAAGATATGCACGTCTTAGCAATATTAATTGATATGACAAATTACTGTGAAGCTTTAAGAGAAATTAGCGCTGCAAGAGAGGAAGTACCAGGTAGAGGTGGATATCCCGGTTATATGTATACTGATTTAGCTACTATCTATGAGAGAGCAGGAAAGGTGCTAGGAAAGAAGGGCTCAATCACGCAAATGCCCATATTGACTATGCCTAACGATGATATAACGCATCCAATTCCAGACTTAACAGGTTATATAACCGAAGGACAAATAGTTCTTGATAGAGCTTTATATAACAAGGGTATTTATCCACCTATTAACGTTTTAATGAGTCTATCAAGACTAGCGAAAGATGGAATTGGAGAAGGAAAAACTAGGGACGATCATAAGGATGTCTCAAATCAGCTATTTGCCTCATATGCAAGGGCGGTAGATACTAGAGGACTAGCTGCAATAATAGGCGAGGATTCATTGTCTGAGGTGGATAGGAAATATTTACTATTTGGTGAACTTTTCGAGAGGAAGTTCGTTAGTCAAGGATTTAACGAAAATAGAGATATAGAAACCACATTGGATATTGGTTGGGAGATTCTATCAGTTTTACCAGAATCCGAGTTAACAAACATAAAGACGCAGTACATAAAGAAATATCATCCAAACTATAGGGGTAAGAAATGAGTCAAAAAGTTTTACCAACTAAGATAAATTTGATACAATTTAGAAGACAACTAAGACTTATTACAGTTATAAAGAGATTATTGGAAAATAAGAGAGAAGTCTTGCTTCTCTACTTAAGAACTTATGCTTCTGAATACGAAAAAATTTACAATGAAGTTAATGAGGAGATGAAGAAAGTATATGAAAGCTATTTACAAGCAGTAGCATCAGAAGGAATTTCTAACATAGAGGAAATAGCTCTTTCACAAAAACCTAGCCTAGAGGTTAGTAGTTCGATAAAAGTAATTTTTGGAGTAAAGGTTCCGACGATAAAATTAGACAAATCCACAATTCCCCCAAAGCCTTTCAGCGATGTTGAAACATCACCCTATTTATCTGAGTCTTATGAAGAGATGACTGAAGCCTTGAACAAGATTATTGAATTAGTTGAATTAGAGTCAACGATAAGATCATTAGTTTCTGAGTTAAGAAAAACTCAAAGACTTATTAACTCGATAGACAATTATATATTACCATTTTATAGAGGATCTATTAAATTCATTAAGCAGATTTTAGAAGATAGACAGAGGGAAGAATTCTCAAGACTTAAAATTATAAGAAGAATATTACAGAGGAGGAGGGAAAGTGGATCAGGATAAATATTTACAAATTTTAAGAAGCTCCCTTGAGGAGAAGAAAAGTGAAATTTTAAAGAATGTAAATGCAGAATATGAAAAACTGTTAAAAAATAGGCTTAATCAGTTAGATGAAGTAAAAAGAAAGGTTTTAAAGGAATTATCATAATAGTTTTCTGGGACTTAACTATGAAGAAAGCAAGTTTGATCCTATCCGTTCTATTACCAATATTAATAAGCGGTGTAATAGCAGGGGCACAAGCACCATCAGATACTGCTCAAGGATTTGCTGGCATTAACATAGGTGCTGGATTAGCAGTAGGATTGGCTGCAATA
>JAPYVG010000091.1 GCA_028277025.1 Sulfolobaceae archaeon | reverse complement strand
AGATTGATGGAAGTAAAATCGAGGAATATATAGGGAAGATAATTAGAGAAAGTAACCTTGACCTTATTTTTTCCTCAGCTACGTTACTGAGTAAGAAAATTGATGAAAATATAGAATTTAGAAGTTTCGGAGGATTAAAGTATGATATATTTGAGGAAAAGAATAATAAATTGCCAGACGCTATAAACAAATTCTTGGAGTTTATTCTATGGAAAATTAAGGATTATTATAATGAAATAATTTATGAACCTTATTCTAAGTACCTTGAAGACTCTAAGGAAACTAGGCTAATAATACCCGTAATATATTTCCCCTCTCCAGATTCGTCTCCAACCTCGTTATTCCTTTGGGATACAACTTATCTAATGTTATTATCAGAAGCTAGCATGAATAGATTAAGAGGAGTATTTAAAAATGGATTGACCGGAATATTATTTGTAGATAATAAAGAACAACAGTCAGACCTCGACACCTATTTTATTGAAAACTATATAATGAGAGAGGTAGAGGATAAGCTTCTTGTATCTATTATAAACGAGAACTCAAAATATGGAAAAATGATAGCTGAAATGCTAAAGGACTCTCCAGAAGATGTGTTCTACAATTATTCGGCTATTCCTCTATTTTATGATAATAGAAATATAAAACAATTAATTTCCAACTGGACTACGCTTGTCCAGAGTAATAAATTCCCTGGTTTCAATCCAATAGAATTCTCTGCGAGAATTAATAACATTGCTCAGAATGCGATACGGAATGGCTCAAAGGATTTAATAGACGATGTATCTCATGTCTATTATTTCATGTTCCATAATGCTGATATAAATAGAGATGAAAGGATAGAAAAAGAGGAAATGCTAAGGCAGGGTAATTTTAGAGTTGTTTTATCAACGTCTACGTTAGAACTAGGAGTAGATTTACCTAATATAGGATTTATCTTGCAGCTAGGAGTTCCTATTCAAGGAGATTCTATTATACAAAGATTTGGTAGAGGAGGAAGGAGTAATGATACATTTAGGATATCATTAGGAATACTAGTAGCAAAAAACACAGGTCCAGATATAGCATTAATAGACGAGAATTATGCGATAAGAAAAATATTCTTTAACAATAAGGATCTCACAACGTTGAGGGGAGAAAGGGAAATAGAAACAGTGAAAGCTTACGCTTATCTAGCTTTAACCAATTTTATTCATTATACCTTAAAAGATAAAGTATGGGAAATAGTTCAAAATCAAAACTGGGAGTATATAATATCTGCTGAGGCAGACAATTTCCTAGACATATTCCTACATTTAACAACGAATCTAGACCCGAAAAAATTAAAGGAATTAAAAGAGGAAATAAAGGATTCTTATATTTCGCTCCTAGTATTGATGAGAAACATTCAAACTGCATCAAATATTGCTACAATTAATGGTAGGACTAATCCTTCACTAGTTGGAAAAGGAGAACTTAATGATGCACTTAGTGATCTTATGCAGGCAATAGCATTGTTTAAAAGATTGGATCCTAATAATTCATTATTAGAAAAGTTAGATAAATTACTACAATCTATTATAAGTAGAAATGGGGAAGTGTACTTACCCAAATTGTATCCTAGAACTACTGAATTCTTTTCAGTTTATTTCGAATTGATGGATGCTAAAAATAAGTTAAAAGATAATAAGGGCGATACAAGATTAATGATTTATAGTCAAATTTTACCTAAGATAGAGAAAATTGTAAAGTTAGTATCTCCAGTTTTACTGCCTAAATTTAGTAGTAGTGCTGAGAGTAAAAACTTATTTATATACCTATTCACTTATTTCAGTAAGCCAGAGATGCCACATTACGCATTAAAGCAAAAGGATGCCTCCCTTTATACTTATGATTTTGATGGTAAGTATCGTGGAAAGAGGATCGGAAGACCCAGATCTGAGATTTTATATAGAGAAATACCATTAAGGAGGAGGGAAGGATGAGTATTATTCTACCCTCATATCAATATTCAAGGATTTATCTAGGTAAAATAAAGGTAAAAGGATTAAAAACCAACGAAGAAAATAAGCCAGTAATTAACCTAGAATTGGAGAGAATAAAACCTATCGGTTTGAAAGACATGTTTAATGACCAAACTTTCGCGTTGAAAAATGTAGTTGCATATTTTCCAGTATCACCAGATGGTTCATACGCCGTAAGGATTAGTGAGAATGTATTAAATGAAATAAACTCAATGTCAAGCAATGATCCTAAATCCATTAATGTGTTATATCTAGATTTAATCAATCAGGAAGACCCTACAAGATTTGAAAATCAATTAATTATCGTTAGTGCATCAAAAAAGTTAGACAGTATATTCGTAACCTCACTTAATTTCGATAATACAAAACCTAGAGCATGGGTTATTTTTTATTTCAATAGAGAAACGCTTAGGTCAATATTAAGAGATGAGCTTAAAGAAAAAGATATTGACAAAGATATTGACATTGATAATATTAATTATATAGACCTAGAGTACGGCAGCGAGACGTACAATCTCCACGGTGAATTTTATCTAGCTAGGGATGCTCAATTTTTCCCGAAGTCGTTTATGAAGAGAATTAGTGAAGAAAATGAGAAGCAGATTTATTCTCAGTCATTCAACATTTATGACTTATCTGTTACCACATCAAGCTTGACAATTGATGAAATTCATGTAGGGGGATCGTTATACATTAAGCCTAGGTCGGGTAAAATTCCTTACCAATATCCGTTCGTTATTCCATTTACTTACTCGAAAGGTAGTACAATCTACCCTGATGATTTATATTTAAACACGTTCTCGTTGAATATTAAAGTTAAAGTAAAATTGGATAAAATAAACGATTTTATAAAGAACTTCTTACAATATATAAAAAGATCGGATCATTTATTACAATCTATACAAAAAATTGCAATGTCAAAGGTATTTGTTGATGGAATTGCTGAATGCAAGATTGCGGAACACGAGAATATAATAAGAGTAGAAAGGAACACTCATTTCTTATCTGATAGATCGAAGTTCACATCAATAATGTTTGGACATCTAATAGAAATTTATAAAAAATTTGTAAGCGAAGGAGATAAAATCAAAAACATTGTAGATAACCTAGACGTAGATAAATTCGTGGAAAAGCTAACTGAAATAGTAGTAGTAAATGAGAAGAAAATAAACTATAATAACTTAAGAACATCAAAATGCATGGATGAACTAAAGCAAAGGATAGTAGCTTCAATATTGGAGCTATCATTACACGGTATTTCTCATTTAGTTAAAAAGGCTTTAATTTCGAAACTATCGTTGAATCCAGAAGATTTAGGAGAATACATTATTATTAAAAGCCCAAGTATACTAGTCAAAAATCTCCAAATACTAGACGGCTTCTATTTTTATGATACGCTTACTGTTAATGAAATTCAAGGAGAAGTGAAAATATTCGTAAAGAGGAGTTATAGTTATGATACCTTCAACTTTTTCGGTAGTAAGGATTATAGTGATGTAATAGACAGCATTAAAAATATAATTTACATTAAAAACCAAGATTTCAGATGTGACTATAATTGGGCTCATGAAAAATTACAGCTTAATAGAACATATCAAATTTTACAAAATGATAGTAGAACAGTTAATAACGTTAAACTGAGTGATTGTATTACACAGCTTGATGGATATATTAAAGGTGTTGTAGGCGGTCACGTATTTTATCCTCCTAGGTCAATGTTTAGATATTTGTATCTAAAGAAGTTTTATGTTGAAAATCAGATTCTCAAGTGTAATAATAATCTTGACCAAAATCAAATAGATGCTATTTATAAAGAACTAAAAAGACCTTTGCAATATATTTGGCCAAGATATGTACATCAATGCTTTGACGGTTGCTATAGCTGTGTAATGTTACAAAAGAGAGAATGCGAATTAATTGATGTCCAACAAGAGTATAGAATATCAAAGGCTGGAGCTCTCTTCTTACTCCAGATATAAAATTTTTAAATTTATGCCGGTATTATTTTTACGTGAACTTGAATTTTGTCTACAGCGACGCAGTGATTAACTATTCCAAGGATTGTATATCTAATTATTTCTTCACTCTTACATTTTCTAATTCATTTAATCTCAATAAAAATCAAGCTTTGGAATGGCTGCAAAGTGAGATTCAAGAATTACAAAACAAAGAAGAAAAAATAAGAGGCGAATTAATAGGAATTTCGGAAGACAAAAAGACTATAATAGTTAAATTAGATCTCCCGGACTCTCTCCTCTTAGTAGGGGAGAAATATAGTATAAAAATTGGAAATAGAAAAAGCATCAGTGCAGAATTAAGAAAAGTTGTAGGTAATTTAGCCGAATTTGAAGTATTAAATAAGGTATCAAGTTCATTTCGATCTGGAAGTAAAGTTGAAATAACCACTAATAATAACATCCTTTTGTATAACCTAGTTAAAAATTACATATCAGAGATTCAAGTAAACGAGCTAACTACCTTACTTTCAAAGGTTGAAAAAGTAATAGATGGCCCCCCTGGTAGTGGTAAAACCTCTGAGTTAGCTCGTATCATAAGAAGTTGTAATGATAAAAGAATTCTAATTATCTCTTTGAGTAATGTAGCAGTGGATAATATATTAAATAGGATAAGAGATCTAAATCCTGTCAAAGTTGGCATAAAGAAATTTTTCGATAATGTGAAGTACTTCGACCAGGTTGGAGGCACAATTCAAGAGAAAATAGTGGGTATGACGTTGGCAAGTTTTGCAGTAGCTGTTCAAAAGAAGCTCGTGCCATCAACTTTTGATTTACTTATAATTGATGAGGCCTCCATGATTCCATTTGCTCTAGGGATATTTCCTTTTAATTTTGCTCAAAAGGTAATAATTGCTGGAGATAATAGGCAATTAAAGCCAATAGTATTTACCACGCCTCAAAATACTTATCCTGCATGGGAATCTCTAATGAAGATTGCAGCATCTTATGTAAGAAAAACAGGGAAGTATGTGTATCTCAATTCTCAATACAGAGGAAGAAAGGATATTTACGATATTATTGCTAAAGCGTTTTACACAGACGTAGGTATCCAAGTTAATCAGTACATGGAAAATAATTATAAGTATTCAAGAAATGGCGACATATTTGATGAAATACTCAATGAGAAGTGCGGAATTACTTGGGTTCAAATTAGAGGAGCTACGGAGGAATGGAAATCACGCTCTGCCTACAATAAGATAGAAGCAGCAATACTTTTACTTTTATACTCAAGACTAAAGGATAATGGAGTAGGCGATATAGGAATTATAACTAATTTTAGAGCTCAAGCAAGTCTAATACAGAAATCTGTTGGAATTGAAGCCTCTCACTTAGGTTTCTCTAAAGGCGATGGTTTAGATTACTTGTTTGGAGAATATGTATCCACTGTGGACGGATTCCAAGGTGGAGAAAAGCTCGTAGTATTATATTCAATGGTTGTATCGAAGGTTCATGAATCAATTAGAGACTTTAGGAGAATAAATGTTGCATTAAGCAGAGCAAAGGAAAAGTTAGTTATATTATCCTCAATAAACGATGTTTGCAAATTACCTTTCTTATGCTTTATAAAAAGCAGTTGCCATAAAAGAAATTGTTATGTAGAACTTGATGTGAAAGATTTAAATCAAAATTCAGAGTTTCAAGCTTATTTAGAAAAAATTAGCAGATAAAACTATGTAACACTCACTCTTCCTCTTCATACATAAAGCTTTCCAAGCTGACGGTCTTGCCTTTTCTTCCTTTCTTTATTTTAATTTCCTTTTCTGAACCCAGATCAAGTTTCTCTCTGGTATTACCAGTTATTCTTCTTTGCATCATTTCTACAGTAAAATTCCACAAAGCTTCTACGTCAATCTTAAGACCGTAAATCTCACATATCTTCCTATCAATTTTCTGCTTTATTGGTTTAAGGAAATTTAACGTGTGCAATACATTCTTCATATCTTGGTGCTTTCTAGCTTCAGCTTCTAATTCATCAAATAGTTTAGCTAAATCGTCTACATCTTTCTCACTTAATCCCTTTAGATTAGGAATTGGAATATTCTTAACTATATCTACCTCTATTGCTAGTAATCCGCCAGATGTCCTTCTACTTCTGAATTCTGACCAATTCCATACTAAAGTAGAGTTTAAATATGCGACCAACGCTTTTAGCTCCTTAGTTGATAACGTTGTCTTCGAATTCTTTTCAATATCATCTAGTAATTCCTTTATTCTTTCCTTCTCCTTATT
>JAPYVG010000092.1 GCA_028277025.1 Sulfolobaceae archaeon | reverse complement strand
GAGCTTATATACAAAACTTACAGAGTTCACCCAAGCCGATAAGACTATTCTACTTTGGTACCGTTTATAGATATGATGAACCGCAATATGGCAGATATAGAGAATTTAGACAAGCTGGAATAGAGATGATAGGTGATTCTTCTATCTTAGCTGATCTAGAAGTACTAGACTTGTTATATAATTTTTATGATAAGCTTAATCTTTCTAATGATATAACTATTAAAATAAATAATATTGGCATATTTAGAAAAATAATGGACAAATATAATATTGAAGATAATTTACAAGAGCACATCTTGCATCTAATAGATAAGAACAAGATTAACGAAGCTCTAGATATCCTTGAAAAAAACCTAAAGAATAAAGATATAATAGACTTTTTTAATAAGATTCTAACTAAGAAGGATACAAAGCTAGAAGATATAGAGTCCCTAGCTGAATTAGAGGAAGTTTCAAGACTAGATATTAAAAGTGAATTTTTATATCTATTTCGATTGTCTAGGATTCTAAGCGACTTAAATATAAAATTTAAGATTGACTTAGGTTTTGTAAGAGGATTGGCATATTATACTGGATTAATATTTGAGGTTCTTCATCCCTCGGTACAGTTTAGTATTGCCGGAGGAGGTAGATATGATAAACTTATAGAACTTTATGGTGGCTTACCCTCACCTGCAATAGGATTTGCAATAGGAGTTGAGAGAACTTTATTAGTAATTAAAGACTTGAAAGTTGAAGAACCAGTAAATGTAATAGTAATAGGCATGTCAGAAGATACAATTCCATCCATGTTTATGGTATCGAGGATATTAAGAAAAGAAGAATATAAGGTAGTAATAAACACTAAAGATCAGCCTCTTTCAAAGCTATTACCTTACTACGCCTCACAAGGATTTAAAGTCGCGATAATAATAGGTAAGCAAGAATTGGAGAAAAATATGATAACTGTTAGAAATTTAATTACACGAAAACAGATTTCCGTTCCACTAGAGAACATTGAAGATGCAATAAAACAAACGTTATAAATGGCATTTAGAAGTATATTTATGGGTAAACTAACATGGAAGAATTGCCTGCAACTGCTATTGGTTTAAAGGTAAATGATGGAATTGTATTAGCTTCTGAAAGACGATTAAGCTATGGTGGTTATGTACTAAGTAAACAAGCGAAGAAAGTACATAAAATAGGTAAATTTCTCATGGCGGGGGCCGGAATATATGGCGACTTACAGACTTTGACGAGAATAATGAATGTAGAAATAAAGTACTATGAGATTTCAACTGGTAAACCAATTTCTGTTCACGCTGCAGCTAAATTACTTTCAGTAATACTATATCAGTATAAAGTAATGCCGTTCATTTCAGAGATTCTATTCGGTGGAGTGGATGAAAAAGGACCACAACTTTATGTATTAGACCCTATAGGTTCATTAATTGAAGATAACTACGCTGCAGTGGGATCGGGAGCCAGGATCGCTATAGGAGTTCTTGAATCTGAATATGATCCTAATATGAATTTAGACATAGCAGCACAATTAATAACAAAGGCGATAAAAGCATCTATAGAACGTGATATCACATCGGGAGATGGAATAGATTTAGCGATAATGGATAAGAAAGGAAACTATGAAAACAAATTCATCCCATACTAAGTATTTTTCTTCACACAGAAGTAAATATGATCCATAACATTTAATTGATGTGTTTTAAGAAAGCTTTCTTTATTGCTTATTATCTTTACTAGCAATCCAAATAATGAAATTATCGTTGTATATCTATTTCCGTTGTTTGAAGAAGAATCTTTGAGCTCAGTAACTATATAGCCGTGTCCACAGAAGTCATCATTAGTATATGATAGCCTATTTTTAGAAATGATAGCCTTCACTTTTTCTTTTTGGCTAAATATATTGATACTATCAATTATATCAAAACTTATATTAAAGTCGTTGCAAGACATGCGTATTATGGATAAATTCTTTAGGCTACCTCTTTCAATACTATTTATTTCACAACTTAGAATTATTTCTTGTGCCTTTGATTCCATCATATTACTATTTAAGTTTTAATTTATTAACGTTATTGGGGACTATAATATGAGTAGTGGAAGAAGAATCTCGAGCGAATTGAATAACCTAATAGATAAGACTATTATTGTAAAAACAACTAATGGAAAAACGTATACTGGTCAACTTTATGCATATGAACTTTCGCCATTTATTATTAGTTTAACAAATGTTAAAGATGATAATAATAACACTTTCTATAAGTTAATGATAAATGGAAATATAATTTCTGAGATAATAATTAAGAATCCTCCTCTATTTGAGCCAAGAGAGTTTGCAGAATTAGTTGAAAAATCCTTAAATTTAAGGTTAGCTGATATAAAAGTTTACGAAGAGACAGGAGTAGTGACAATTCTGGAGAGAATTAAAGTATCACAAAATGGAGTAGAAGGAAGTGGGCCAATGGCCCAAAGAATTTACGATCTATACAACGATTATATAAATAAAAAGAAAAAGGAATTAGGTCTATGACCGTATTTGAAGTGAAATACGAAGATTTGGCAGGAAGAATAGGAATCTTAAAAACAAGAAGCGGTAACTTAGAAACTCCAGTATTCTTTCCAGTAATTAATATATTAAAAGATGAAATATCAATAGATGAGATTAAAAATATGGGATTTAAAAATTTTATCACAAATTCGTATATATTATATAAAAATAAATATATAAAAGATGATATACATAAGGAGCTAAACTCTGAAGATATGATCATAATGACGGATTCGGGAGCATATCAAATTCTAGAGTATGGGGATATAGGAATAACCAATTATGAGATAGTGAATTATCAGCTCAAGATAAAACCGGACATTGGGGTAATATTAGATTTACCTACCGGAAATACAAATGATTATGAAAATGCTAAAATAACAGTATATGAAACTTTAAAGAGAATAGAAGAAGCATCAAAAATCATAGTAAAAAATCAAGATAACAATATTATTTGGGTATATCCGATACAAGGAGGAAAATATCTTGATCTAGTTAAGACTTCTGCTGAAGGATTATCTAAATTTGAAGACATATACAATATGGTTGCGCTTGGTAGTCCAACAGTTCTCTTAGAGCGGTACATGTATGATACCGTAATTGACATGATTTATACTGCTAAATCTAACATAAAAAGAGGAATTCCGTTTCATTTATTCGGAGGAGGGTTACCTCATATCATTCCATTTGCAGTAGCATTAGGAGTAGATAGCTTTGACTCTGCCTCATATATAATATATGCTAGAGATAATAGATATATTACTAGGACACGTGTATACAAATTAGAGGATTTAGAATATTTTCCATGTTCTTGTCCAATATGTTCTAAATACACACCTAAAGATTTACTTGAAATGAATGAGGAAGAAAGAACAAGAGCATTAGCTATTCATAACCTTTATACTATTTTAGAAGAATTCAAAGCAACTAAACAAGCAATTAAGGAAGGAAGACTATTTGAATATCTTCAAGAAAAAGCTTACTCTCATCCTGCAGTATATTCTGCATTCAAAAGATTGATAAAATATAAAGACTATTTAGAAAAATATGACCCTAGAATAAGGGGAGATCCAAAAGGTTTGTTTTTATTTGATAATAACTCTTTACATAGGCCAGAAATCATACGTCACTCGAGATTTTTGGAAAGGTATGTGCAAAAGAAAGATAAAGTAGCTATATATTGCTATGATAAGGCGATAAGCGATACTGCCTATGATTATATTAAAAGTATAAAGGAAAGAATAACTGATCATAATAGTAGTGACATATTTATAGCGATACCGTTTTTTGGTTTAATACCGTTAGAGGTCTCGGACTCTTATCCACTATCTCAATTCGAGATTCCAAACGAAATAGATGAAGACGTAATAGCAGACATGAAAACTAAAATCGTTTCGTTCTTAAGATGTAAAAATTACCAAAAAGTAGAGTTAGTAAACTGTGAAAAACTAGGTTTACATATAGACTCTATCAGCACTTCCTCTTGATAATTCTTTCTGCAATAACTCCATTTGTTTTTGTAAATCCTCTTCTATTCTTTTTGCCTCTTCGTATAATTCATCTACACTAACGTTTAAGCTAAGCATTTTATTTAAAACTTCTATTGCAGTTGCAGCTGCTACTGGATCTGTCCTTTCACGATCTGCGTATGGTAACAAAACTAATGCTGGCAAGTCTTCAATTTCAGAATGTAAAGTGAATAAAGCTAATGGACCTACCATTAGTAATTGTTTGTCTAATTGAGGGTAATCTAAATTCAAACTGCATTTTGATGTTTTTAGCCATTTTAAACTCTCATTTCCAACTTTATACCTTTTATCTAGTGCTCCTACTAGAAGTATATTATTAATCGATAATTTCTTAATCCATTTTATAACTTGTGAAGCGAAATCATTCCACTCACGTTGAAACGGTAAAATATGATTAAGTAATAGTACTAAATGTTTATCCTTGTCATAAAATATATCAAAAGGTGTTGCGATACCGTAATCATCTACAAACGTGACGTCTCTATAATATTTAGTTACAACATACCCTATTCTTTCCATTTTTCTTTTTAAGGCTAAATGTCTTATTGCTAAATAGCCTACCTCCCCTATAGTTCTAAATCCAGTTATAAATGTAGAACCTTTTAGCTCACTTAAGTCTTTCTTTATTATTATCTTAACATTACTCATCTAGTACACCTCTTTTTCACGTGAACTGCCATACCTCTTTTATACTCCATCATTTCTTCTCCGGATAATTTAGCTTTACCTATTGCTATTAACTCGTCATTTTCATTTACAACTATCACCTCATCTCCAGCCCTTATTCGTTTATCAACTGCTATTACATGTTTAGAGAAAACATTTCTTCCATTTTTTATAAACTCTTCTAAATTCTTGGGTATTACAACCCTATATTCTGGAAACTTTGAACAACCCTTAATTACACTCCCGCTTAACAAGGTAAGGGAAAATAAAACATCTTGGGCCCTTAACACTAAATATAACTCTCCCCCACTGGTTAACACGTTTCTGATTTTCTTTGTATTTATGGATCTCTGAATTAAAAAATGCTTATCCTCGGGAAACAAACATCTAGAAACATTATAATCGAATTGATATTCAGCAATGTAACGTAAGGTTGAGATTTCATTATAGCTTGCTTCTACTGGTTCACTTAAAAACTCTTTATACTTAGCTATACTTCTCTCGCCTCTCTTTCATACTCTCCATATTATTCCTTTTAACATTAATCTTGGTTATAGCATCAACTAAATCCTTCATTGTAACCTTATTCCTACCATCCCTAATTGCCATATACGCTGCTTCAACACAAACATTCTTAATATCAGCACCACTAAATCCTTCTGAAAGCTGCGACAATAATTCAAGATTTATATTATCCTCGACTTTCATTTTCTTTAGGTATATGTTAAATATCTCAGTTCTTCCTCTAAAATCTGGTAAGGGAACCTCTATTATCCTATCAAATCTACCAGGTCGCAATAATGCAGGATCCAATATGTCTATCCTATTCGTAGCTGCAATGATCTTAACGTTATCCAACGGATTAAATCCATCGAGCTCAGCCAAGAGCTGCATTAACGTTCTCTGTATCTCCCTTTCTCCACTTGTTCCTATATCTATTCTCTTAGCACCTATGGCATCAATTTCATCAATGAAGATTATTGATGGTGCCTTTCTTTTAGCCATTTCAAATAACTCTCTAACTATCCTAGCACCTTCCCCCACAAATTTTTGTGCGAACTCTGAAGCAACAACATGAATGAAGACGGCATTACTCTCAGTAGCTACTGCTTTTGCCAACATAGTCTTTCCAGTACCTGGCGGACCATATAATAAAACTCCCTTTGGTGGTTCTACTCCTATCTCTCTAAATATCTCAGGCTTCTTCAAAGGTAATTCCACAACTTCCCTTAACTCCTTTATTTGCTCTTCTAATCCACCTATCTCAGAATAAGTTACGTTAGGTTTTTCCACAATTTCCATTGTCTTTACAATTGGATCTTCCTTCTGTGGCAAAACCTCTAATATAGTAGATCCTCTTTGATTTAAGGCAACAGATACTCCAGGCTTTATTAATTTTTGATCAATATGACTAGCTACATTTACTACTAAATTTGGTCCAGACGAACTTCTAACTAGTACTCTACCGTCTGGTAAAACGTCTAATACAACTGCCTCAATTAAT
>JAPYVG010000090.1 GCA_028277025.1 Sulfolobaceae archaeon | reverse complement strand
AATAGTCAAGTCTATGGAAGAGAAAGTTATTAGTAGGGGTAAAAAACTAGAACCCCTTCCTAAGATCATTCAACCCTATATTAAAAACGAGGGAGTACCGTATATCGAAATATTCAAAAACAAGTTCTATCTCAAGAGGTTTGCTATTTTACTCCCGGTATGGTTTTTGGCTTATACTACAGTATATAGTATAGCTTCTGGTCTAACCTCACTTCTCGTCTCTAAAGGTTACTCTCCACCGGAAGCCGGTATGATAGCAGCTCTCGGTATCTCAGGTTTTATAATGGCAGCACTAATTGCAACTTTCGGAGGAGAGAGGTTAGAGAGAAAGTACTGGTTGGGAGTAGCGTCAGTTATAACCCTTATCGGCGGGCTCATTATGGTCTCAACTACAAACATTATCGTTAGTGGTCTCGGTGCTATACTCTTATTCATAGGCTTTAACACTTGGGTACCGATAGCTTACACATGGGTTACAGAGAGCTTCCCTACGAGAGCCAGAACTTCCGGATTCGCTTTAACAGATGGACTAGGTCACTTGGGAGGCGGAATAGGTGTATTAGGAGTAACATACTTGTCTACAGTGTTAAGTGTAATACCGCTCTTCGTAGTAATAGCGTCATTTCTAATCATAGCAGCCCTGATAGCGATTCCGCTAGGGCACTTGACTGCAGGGAAGAGGCTAGATGAGGTATCACCCTAAAAATCTCAGCTGTCTCTCTTTTTTCTTCTTTTTTCTTTTTATTCCTTACTTCCTTTCCATTCCTTCCCCCATATCCTTCGCGTTTATAAGTATTTCATGAAAAGAGTTTCATAAACCCGCTATAAACCGATTTTTTAATATTATCGTGTAATGAAGTACGTATCCTTTATTCTGAACGGTGAAAAACGCTTCGGGTTAGTTGAAGGTGATTACGTATTCGAGGTAAAGGACCTCGAAACCACTGAACCTAAAGGTGATTCCTATAAAATCTCGGAACTCACCCTTCACGCCCCAGTACCCCAAAGGGAGATAATATGTACACTAACAAACTCACCCGGAATGGTAGGAGTAGAAAGTAAGGAAAAGGCTAGAGAACTGTTGGGCTCTCCTAAGTTTTTCATAAAACTGTCGTGGACAATAATCGGGCCTTACGATACTATAATATCGCCTAAAACTGGAATTAGACCTGAAGTAGAGATAGCAGTCCTCACTAAAAGGAAGTTAAAGAACGCTACTTTGAGTGAAGCAAAAGATTCTGTGTTAGGTTATACCGTATTTAATGACGTGACAGCTCCTGCGGAGTTCAAAAAGGACTGGTATAGAGCTGTTAGGAGAGACCCTAGTGACGGAAAAGTTAAGGAAATGTTGATCAGAGGTAATCATTTTAGAAACAAGAACAGAGACACATTTTCTCCCATGGGACCTTGGCTCGTTACTGTGGACGAGGTACCGGACATATACGGGCTGAGAATGAGAAGTTATGTGAATGACGAGTTAGTTCAGGACGGTAACTCTGACGAGCTGATATTCAGCGTAGAGGAAATCCTAGTAGAACTGTCCAGAATATTGACACTACCCAAATACTCTATCGTAAGTACAGGCACTATAGGGTATCGTAACGCGGAAGACCCTTCGGAGTTCACTCCCAAGATTTCAGGTGAATATATGATGGCTGAAGTAGAGAAGATAGGGATGATAAAGAATAAGGTGAGAATTGAATAGAGTATTTTCACCGCTCAGCCTACTTTTTATGTAGGGCTTTGCCTTTTTATTGTTTAAACTAAAAAAGATTTGAGTTCATTATTCCTATTTTATAATATTAATAATGAAAAGTGTGAAAAATGTGAATTTATATATTAGTAATAAGGATAAATTAACATATGTTAAAGAAAGTTACTATAACAGTAGAGCATGATGATTGTTGGACAAGTCAAGTACCGTTCAAGGCTAGGACGTTAAACCTACAAGTATATCCCACTAAACATTACCTGAGGAGCAGGATATTAATAGACTCGAGTAATCTCGAGGTAGTTAAGGAAATGAGTAAGTGTAAGGGTGTTTTAAAGGTTAACAAGGTGATTTCAAGTCAGAATAAAACGCTTGTGGACTTTCTGAATGTATATAAGGGGTCTATAGCCGGTATTCTTTATGATTATGAGGTTCTAATTCTCGATAATGAGATAAGAGACGGTAAGGAAAAGTGGACTTTTGTAGCCCCACGCCTATCCGTTAGCGAGATAGTAAACGAGATAAAGAACGTCTCAAAAATAAACCAAGTTAGGAGTGAAGAGTATAAACCGTCTACCCTATCCCTCACCGATATGGAGAGGAAAGTACTACTCCTAGCCTTACATTCCGGTTACTTAGACTATCCTAAAAGGGCTAAGACCAAGGACTTAGCTAGCTTACTTGGAATAAGTAAGGTGACTTTTCTTTATCACTTAAGAACTGCTGAGAAGAAAATAATATCATTCTACTTAGACAGCTTTAGTGAAGAATAATCAGAGTAAGTCCGTGACGAAAGAGATCTAGACAACGTTAGTCGTCCTTTAGCGGATACGAGTAGCTCAGTAGAAACACATTTCTGACTTCTTCTTACAGCTAGAAGGACAAGAGTTTTTAAGAGCTGTAATTAAATAAGGTCAGAGAATATTTAACTCAAGTCCACAAACACTGATCGTTATATCAATAGAGTATGCATAGATACAGTTTATGACTTTGTACATTTATTATGGTACTAAAGGGCTTACTCGTTTTCCCCATCCCTGACAATTTTAGACGTTCTTGATATTTCCTATACCGTTCACACATTTATGAAGCAGAGTTTTTGTAGCTGAATAACTCCAAGCCCAACTTCCTTGGGGAGTAGAATATAAATTGTTTTTTAGGTTAATTTGTTAACTTAAGGGCAAGATGGAAAAGACGCTTGCTGAAGTAGTGATTCAAGTACTGATTAAGTAAGGTTGAGTAAGGCTAATCTACTGTCGGTATTTTAGCCTTTTCCTTGACGATATTTACGAACTCGTCGACCGCCATTTCGGCCATTTGTGCAGCTCCCCTATAATCCCCTGTCTCAACATAGTATTCTAATGCTATCTTTATCCTTTCGAGTGTGGAGATAGTGTCGTCACTTGCTTATTTATATTTCTATAATTTTTAGACTTTATATAATATTCGAATTTATTGTTAATTCTTTATATATAGAATCAACGTTTAATAAATTTATACCCTAATGACGACACTATCTCCATACTGATTCCCTCTACCACTACTTTTAGTTAGGATAATCATATTAAAAAGTTTAAATACTATTCTACTGATGAGAGAAGAAGCAGGAAAGTGGTTCAAACAAGCTTTAGAAGATTTGGCAACAGCTAAGGATACTATCGCAACTGGTCATTACTATGCTTCAGCATTTTGGGCTGAACAAGCTGCTGAGAAGGCTTTAAAGGCATTATTAATAGATAAGGGAAAGATTGAACGAACTCACGATTTAAACGAGTTGTTAGACATAATAAAGGAGGAGATTGGATTAGCTGTAGATGAGATTAGAAATGAAGTAAATAAACTTACTTTACATTATACAATCTCTAGATATCCTGATGCAGCAAATACCTTACCATATTCACTTTATACTAAAGAGGATGCCGAGGAATTAGTTAAGAAGGCAGAGAAGGTGATAGAATGGGTAAAGCGAAATCTGCGTTAAAGAGCCAGATTGAATTGGTGAGAAAAGCAATAGAGTTCATAAATGATGTAAAAAAGGAAATTAGTGTTAAGGATGTATATGTTGTAGGCTCTAGAGCTAGAGGAGATTACTTAGAGGTCAGTGACATAGATTTAGTGATAATATCTCAAGATTTTAAAGGCTTAAGATACATTGATAGGCTTGAGAAGTTGGAAAAGCACTTAAGAGCACGTATAGAACTCTTTGCCTTTACTCCAGAAGAATGGGAAAAGCCTTCATCACTTTTTATAAAGGAAATGAAAAGGGAAGCAAAGAGGTTAGAAGATTTGGCAAAAGAATTAGGATTAATTTAAAATTCAGCAGAAACTCCGCTTTATGTAATTCTTGATTTTTATCAAATATTAACTTTATAAACTTTCTTAAATTTAAAATCAAGTATTGATTAAAAGTGAGTTTAATGTTGACCTTGATAAAATTTGAAGTGAAACACAAAGTACTTATTAACCTAAAATTTATAGCTAAATTTTTACTACTAAATAAGAATAATTTAATTATAATTATTTCTATATCTCAAATTAATTTATTAATAAAAAATAGTAATTAATATCTTATAATCTTGATAGTAAATATATTGGAATCTACTTCTTATTATTATTATTGTTACTGCTTATTTGCTTCTCACATTTAGCCCTATATTCACAAAAATCACATTGCCATTTCATATCTTGATTCTCCTTAGCCTCTGGTGGTGGCAACTCCCTTTTTATGAGGTAATCGTGAAGCATTTCAACCCTCTTAATTGTCTCGTTAAAGAGATCTGGGTTAAAGGAAATTTCAAACTCCTCCATTTCAAAACTTCCCCTATCCACATAAAGGATAATCCCCTTAGAGTTAGGATAGGCCCTTAAATATACGTTAAGCTGGGCTATATGCTCCTTTTTAGGTAGATGAGGCCTCTTACTCTCTAAATCATCAATAGTTTTGACCTCGACAACATATCTCGACTTTCCAACTGTCACTATTATAATATCGTCAGCTCTACCAGAAATTACTACATCGTGCCTATTTGGATGAGGTATCCTTATGGGTACTTCAGACTCAACCCTTACGGATTCCTCTTTCTTGAGTGTTTCCGCTATAAATTCATGAATTATAGTCCCCAGTGTTGTAAACTTCTTACTTTCTAAGGACATGGGAATGGGAGAAATTCTAGAATAGTACTGCTTTCTTAAACAATACCATATCTGGGACGGCCAATATTCACCGTCGAAGAACTCTGGAATAGAAGTATAACTTAAATGCTTGTGAATAATTTCCTTAACTACCATGTATAAATAAGAAAGAAAAGTAATTTATAACCTTTACTAATACTTTAAATTATTTCATGGTGTAGTCATTATGTCAGAAAATTTCAATATCAGTTCTAGCTACTTTAAGCCCTTACCATAATTTCCTATTCTAGATGAAGAATTCCTAATATAATACAGCAAGTTTATAACATAATTATGGCACTTTAACTTCTACATACGTAATATTCTACCTCGTCCAATTTCTCGCAATTTTGGTAAAATCCTCATCCTTAGTTAGGATATAACACCGTTGAGTATATGCAAAAGCTGAAATAAACAGATCTATTCTCCAATTCTCCCCTTTAGGTTTAAGTCCTTATTTGTTTTTCTAACTTAGAGGCAAATATAGCCTTATCTATATCAAAAGGCAATATCATGAAATCAGATAAACATTCCTTATTTTTCAAAAATTATTAATATAATTTTTGCACTACTTCACGTTAAGTCAAAGTGTTCTTCTTGTTTATCTGAATAAATATTAAACTAACAACTTACTCACTACTAACTACATTGACTTTTTATGTGTGGGAATAATAGTGGAATTTATGAAAAAAGAATATTTACTTAGCGTTGATGAGAAAGGGAGAATAGTAATCCCCAAGGAAGTAAGGGAAGAGTTAAATATCACCAGTAAAGTAAAACTCATTGTTGAAGACGGTAAAATAGAACTCTTACCTTATATAAAAAAGAATTATAGGGGATTATTTAAAGCTAGTCTAAAGCCAAAGGATGTAGACGAAATATTGAAAGAGGCTTTAGAAGAGAGGAGTAAAAAGTGGTTAAAAGATATTTTGACGTAAACGTGTTCGTATACTACCTAATCGATGACCCAGAATTCGGTGATAGGGCAGAATACTGGATAGAACATACTAATGAGATCTACACTTCAGAAATCACGTTCTTTCAGCTTATCGTAGTCCTCAAGTATTTAACGAAAGAAGATGAAAAGGAAATTATGAGAAAAATATCTGAAGTATTTGAGGGTCTAAACGTTAAGTTCGTACACCTAGAACCTTACGAACTAAAAGAGGTATACGAAACCATTCAAAGGAACAATCTGGACTTTGAAGACGCAATACATTACTACTGTTCACGTAAGATTAACGCTGAAATGATAACTGACTTCCTCCCCGCCTGAAGGGCGAGGGTTCCCCTCATCGATTCGGGTTTACATCCCTCATTTGAGGGGCAGTCGAGAGGGTCAGAGACCCCCTCCTGTTTAAATTAACTATTGCAATAATATCA
>JAPYVG010000018.1 GCA_028277025.1 Sulfolobaceae archaeon | reverse complement strand
TGGGCATATAATTAGGTCCGCCCTCGTTTATACAAACTTTTCTACGAAAAATCTTATTCTTTCGACTTTTTATGTATTTTATTCATCTCATTTTTTACGCTAAAAAAGAGATTCCCATACTGACTTCCAGATCTGGGAACGAAAAGCTTAACACTTCCAGAATATAGAAGAGTTCGCTAATTTCTCCTAACTCTTATAATCCACAAATCCTCTTCCTTTCCCTTATCTACCTTATACCCCTTACACATATACGAGAGATCAATAGGTGACAAAAGTATAAGTTCATCACCGTTTCTTAACTTCTTAAGTTCCCTTCTTATTTTATCCTTAGCGTCCTCGAGGTCTAAAGTTGTAAAGTCCAAAACTTTCAGCTTATGCATTGAAGGGGAATTAGGAGAGCCCTTTTAAAAATTTTTCCCATACAGAATATAAAAGATTTTAAAAAACTAGGGATATTAGAATGAAAGATTAAAAAAATTAAAATGTTATTAATTTAAAGATTAAAAAGTAAATAAAGTAAAAAACATATTCTGATTCAAACACAGTATTATATAGGAACTTCTCTTATTTAGTACCAGTTAAACGTATAATTCAAAGAGGCAAAAATAAATTATGAACAGCGTTGTAGCACTGTTCAAGATTGTACCCGACGACACCCTAATAAAGATAGCTGGTTCCTCCTTAGACCTAAACGTGCCGTCAAAGATAAGTACTTACGATAAGAACGCGATAGAGGAAGCTGTTAGAATAAAAGAGAAATATAACGTGAAATCAATAGGGGTTACTGCTGGAAACGTTGATAGGAAAAGCATAAGGGAAGCCCTAGCGATGGGTTTAGATGAAGTAATAGCAATAGAAATGAAACAGCAAGACGTTAGAACTACAGCAGAAGCTATAGCTGAACAAATAAACGCCATAAAACCGGACTTAATAATAACTGGAGAGACCACAACTGACAGTAGTACTGGAGTTTTTACACCATATTTATCAGCCTTAATAAACTACCCATTAATAACGTATGTTAAATCTATCTCGATAGAAGGAAACAAGATAAAAGCTGAGAGGAACCTAACGACTATTTCAGAACTTGTAGAAACGGAATTGCCAGCTATAGTATCAGTCGTGGGAGAAATTAACACTCCCAGAATACCTACTGTAAAACAAATACTAGAATCCTCTAAAAAGCCAGTTAAAACGATCACTTACAATGCCACACCTTCAATCAAAATAACCAGTATTACGCCTTACATCATACAACGTAAAAGAATAATTATCGAAGGAAAAATGGAGGAAGCTGTTGATAAACTTGTTAACTACTTAAAGGATGAAGGTGTATTATAATGAGGATCGTAGCTTATTCAGAGGATTTAGACTCTTTGAAGACTGCAATAAGTTATTTCCAATCAGAATACGTTATTGCGGTATCACAGAAGGAAGTAAACTTTGCGGATGAAGTACACTTAATTAATTCTGTCGATGAAGAGGGAATTGCCAAATATATTGTAACCTTAAAGCCCGATGTAGTAATAACCGGGAGTAGTAAAAGGGATAAAGTTATAGCTGGTCTAGTAGCGGGAATACTACGTATTCCTATAGTCACCGATGTAATCGAACTGGAAAAGAATAAGGCTAAGAGAGTAGTATATAGCGGGATGGGAATTGCGGAAATAGAGTTTAATTACCCTATTGTCTTAACAGTTAGCAAAAAATCGGTAGAAGTTAAAGAGAAAAATAATCCTAAAGTAATACGCGTTGAAATTCAGCAAGGTAGAGTGAAAGTCTTAGAGAGAAAGACTAAAGGCGGTGAGGGTGCAGACTTGTCAAACGCACAAATTATAGTCTCAGTAGGAAGGGGAATAGGGTCTAAAGAAAATATAAAATATGCTGAAGAATTAGCAAAGGCATTAAATGCCGCACTAGGAGGAAGTAGGCCGGTTACTGCAGAGCTCGGTTGGTTACCCGAAGATAGGCAAATAGGTCTCTCGGGTAATAAGGTTAGACCCAAATTATATATTGCATTAGGCATATCTGGACAACCACAACATTTAGCTGGGATAAAAGATGCAAAGGTAATAGTTGCGGTAAATAAGGATAAAAACGCCCCGATTACCGAAAACGCGGACTACGTGATTGTAGGAGATGCAATAGAATTCTGTAAGATAATGACTGAAAAGGTGAAAAAGGATTGAGTTTTGACGCTGATCTAATAATTGTAGGAGGGGGACTGGCTGGGCTCTCTGCCGGAATAACCGCTGTTAAAGAAGGATTAAACGTTATACTTTTAGAAAGAGGAGAATATAGCGGGGCAAAAAATGTCTCGGGGGGAAGGCTTTACATTCATTCACTTCTTAAACTAATTCCAGACGCATTGGAGAGAGCACCGCTAGAGAGGCCTATAACAAAGGAGACTTTCGAGTTCTATTGTGGAGAAAAGAGGTTATATTTCTCTTTTGAAGAGAAAGGGAAAAAGAACAGTTTTTCGGTGTTAAGGGCTAAATTTGATAGATGGTTAGCTAGTGAAGCTGAAAGCATGGGCCTTTTAATCTCGTATTCTACGCTTGTACTAAACGCTTATAGAGAAGGTGAAGGAATAACGCTTGAAACTAACAGAGGTACTCTAAAGGCTCCTTTAGTGATAGATGCTTCTGGTGTGACTTCAATAGTTTTTAGGTCATTAGGCTTAAGAAAGTTTGCACCAGATAAATGGCTACTTGGTGTTAAAGAGGTAATAAAAACGGACGTAAATTTACCAGAAGATGAGGGGGAGGCGAAAACAATAGTAGGTATTATAAAAGGGGTTAAGGGCGGTGGATTTGTTTACACTAATAAAGACACGCTTTCAATAGGCATGGCCGTAACTTTTGATAGCTTACCTAAATCTGAGGTAGCTGCAAAAGACCTTGTCGAATTATATAGACAAAAACTGGGAATAGAAGGGGAAGTATTAGAGTATTCTGCCCACGCAATACCTTATTATGGATACAAAAACTTACCTCCAATTTATGATAAGAACGTGATTGCAGTAGGGGATTCAGCTGGGTTTGTAGTAAATGACGGGTTCACAGTTCACGGCATGGATTTAGCTATAGCGTCTGGTATGATAGCTGGTCTAGCTTCTAAGAAAATTATTGAGTTACACGATTACAGTAGGACTGACATTTATTATACAATGCTTAAGGAGAGTTTCATACTTAAACATCTGGAACTAGCCTGGAATAGATTTAATGTAATAAATAAAGCTTATACACTTTCGACTTACCCAGAAATCTTATGTGAAGTCCTGTCTTCGATGTTTACAGTCGAGGAAAATAGGAATACGTTAATCGAGGAAGCTCTAGTTAAATTAAAAGAAAAGGGAATAGGATTAACACAGACGGTGGTGGATTTATGGAAAATGCTAAAATGATACCGTTACTTAAAAGGCTCGGATTAAACACTTATAATGTAGACAAGAGCCCTCACATAGAAGTTAACACAGACATTTGCATAACTTGTAAGGATAAACCGTGTACACTGTCTTGCCCAGCTGGCACTTATGAAGCTACACCAGATGGCAGAATAGTGGTACATTATGAAAGGTGTTTAGAATGCGGAGGAGCATTAGTAATCTGTCCTTATGGGGCTATAAAGTTCAAGTTTCCAGAAGGTGGAGTATCTTATAGATATGGCTGATTATTTGCTTAGTACAACAAAGTTAGCCCCTTGTTTTTCAACTTTTAGTCCTTGAATGTTTGGAAGCCTAATTTTCTTCTCGAATAGTAAGACCACTTTATTGAAATTATTTGCTAATTTATTTAGCATTTCGTTCACAAATTCCTCATTGTATATGGCTGGCACAGCTTCAACCTTATAGTAGTTACCTTGCTGGAGTAAAGAGGCAAAGTCTGAGTTCCAAATATCTATTATTTTCCCGTTCGTTTTAGCTATACTGTCAACTATAGGCATTATGGCAACATCGCCCTTAAGAGTATTAGTGAGTTCAACCTTTTTCATAATTGAGGTATCAACGTTTTCAAAGAATTTGCTCATGTAGTAAGTTGATATTTCAGTAACGAACTGAGTGTCTTTAAAATCATACTTTGCGTGAAACTGTGTATATAACCAGTTATATGACTCAATTATCTCTAGCCTTCTCTCATATAAGAGATCGTAAAACTTTGCCTTAAAATTAGATAGCAATGCTAAGGGAGATAATTGCATACCGATAACCGTAATATCTGATGAGGAAAGTTGAGGTAATAAATATTGAATCTCCGTTATAGCCAGAGGTTCCGCACCAATCCCGTAAACTACTTCCTCTTGAACAAAAGAGTAAAAAACGATCCTATAATGATTCAAGAACTGAGAGTTAGGATACCATTGAGAATATAATTTTAACCCTTCATCCTTAACTTTATTTATCTCTTCATAAAGCCTATCAAAGGCTTCCTCAAATTTTTTAAATTTCCCATTGAGGCGTCCTAAGGGTATGAATATTGGTTCTCCCCATCTAGGCGTAAGGTATTTTAATCCATAATATTTAGCTACATCCGCCATATTTACATCCATTATTGTCTTTATAACTCTCCTCATATGCTCATTTAACTGATCTATATGGTATATTTTCTCCTCTCCCTTACCGAATAAAGGCATTATAACAGAATATAACAAGAATTAAAAATAAATTTATTGAATGAAAGGACTATGATGTGCAAAGTAGTAGCAATGTAGTTTATCTGACTTTGCTAGAACTTTTCACATTACTTACATTTGCTCAAACGGGAAGACTATTTACTGAAAAATACTTTTTGCCGGCAATAGTTACCGAAATCTTTATTGGAATAGCCTTGAGCCCCTACGCATTAGGCGGTGTGATTAATAACCTTCTTGGTGTGGACTTATTCTCATTAAACTCATACCTTCAGCTCTTTGCTGACTTCTCAGTAGTTTTGTTAATATTTGCATCTGGTTTATCTCACGGATTTAAGGGTTTAAAATCCTCTGGTTTCTTAGGTTTCGTTGCCGCGACTACTGGTGCAGTTTTACCTACTTATTTAGTTTACTCTGCCTTCTCGTTAATCTATAGGACTGAAGTTGCAGCATTAATGGGTGCAGCGAGTGCAGCGACAAGTTTAGCTGCAACAGCCTCTGTGATTGAAGAATATAGACTTTATAGGGAGAGGTTCTCACGGCTTCTAATCTCAGCAGCAGCTTTAGACGATGTCGTATCACTAGTCATTCTCACTGTGGTACTAGAGGTGGTTACTCTTGGAGCTCTAACCGTTACTGGAGTAATAGTAAGTCTAATTGAAAGTATTATCGCATGGCTTATAATACTCCTCACTTCAGTGTACATTATCCCTAAGGCTATCAAGTATGTAAGGGACGAACTAGTAAGTAACGTATCTTTAGTGATTCTATTTATTCTAGTGTTAATAATGTTAATTTTAGGTTTTTCGCCAGTAGTAGCAGCTTTCATAGCAGGTGTCGCTATAGCTGAAAGTGTAAAAATTTCCAGAGTTAACGAGTTTACAAACACCCTATTGACAGTTTTTGGCCCCATCTTTTTTATATATGTAGGAATGGAAACTCCTGCATTCGATTTTTTAAACTTAAATACCGTCTTATTAGGCCTTTTAATGACAGCCTTAGCAATAATAGGGAAAGTTGGGGGAATTTTCCCAGTAGCTTACTTTTATACTAGAAATTTAAAGGAAGCATTTTTAACGTCTATAGGCATGATACCGAGAGGCGAAGTAGGGTTTATAGTCGCAACTCTGGGTTTATCCTCCGGAATTTTAAACGGTGATGAATACTCCCAGATAATACTCATGGCTTTATTAACCACAATTATTGGAGGTATATTGTTCGTGAGGTTAGCGGACAGATGGGTTTTAAAAAGGAGCAAACGTTAACGGTCAGCATCACATTAGGATTATTCATAACTTCTATCATCGCGTTCAGTCTAGTTTAAGCTAGCTTCATAAGCTCTTTAAGGACAGAAACCCCCTTAGTTCCTTACAATTGGCTTGAGATTACTTCTCTTAGAGAGTCGAGCGAGTTAGAGAATCACACTGAGGACTTTTAATCAGCCTCTTAAACCATGATCACCCTACTACAGACTTATCAATCTGGGAATCATTAAAGTAGATGGCAAGTACTTATAAAAACTAGTATTATAGTAAAAGAGACCAATTGATTAGAGGCTTTAATAGTGTTTATCCATGGCGTAACTTTTAATTTCACCAAGGGCTAATGGATCATATATATTTACCCTTCGAGAGAAACACCTATATAAACACAACTTGTCAAAACGATATTTAGATTAAAAATAACGAGTAGTTACGTAGAAGCGTTACAGTCTTAACTCACTATTTTGTAAAAATTACTTTTGGGAGAGGTACTCTTCTTCTCGGATTCTAAACACATGAATTCTAATAAATCTAGTTGTAAGGGCATGATTTTTTATTAAATTGCTCTAATTCTACCTCATATGAGTTGACTTATATTCATTATTCAGCTTAAAGGAATTTCTTCATCATTCCGCTACGGTCGCACTCATCACGTTTAAATACTCTCAAATCAAATTAACCCTAATGCATGCATGCACGAGAGATTGTTATGATACTTGCATATTTGATGATTCCCACAAACCAATTAAAGATTTCCCTACATTAGGCTTTACATGCTCTAGGGGAAATATGGACTTAAAGAGGAATGATAAGAATAGAATTTTAAACGCATATATTGAGGGAAAAGAAGCTGATATAAAAGAAGCGGTACGTGAGATAGCTAGAATTATTAATGGAACATCTAAAGACGAAATTCTTCATGTCGATTACGACGGAAATCAAGGGTTGCTGACATGGTATTTCCCAGCTAGACTTTGGAACGCGTTAAGAACTGTGTCAACGGATTATTCAATATGTTCCGCGGAAGGGCATAACGCCATAAAATTACATTATGGTTCTTCATTGGGTGCTTTACCAGAGGATTTTATAAAGGCTAAGGCTGTAGTTTTCTGGGGAAGTGAAGCCGCATTCTCTTTTATCCACGGCTGGAAATTACTTGCAAATAAACGTAAAGTTACCATCGACGTAAGACTTAGCGAAACCGCAAAAAGAAGCGATAGAGTTTACATTATCAAACCCAGTAGTGACGCCTTTCTTGCTTTAGGAATAATAAAATATTTAATCGAATTAGGATTAGAGAACCCTTTAATTGACGATCTACAAGCTCTTCAGGATTACGTTAGAGCTTACGATTGGGAGTTAATTGAAAATACCACGGGCTTAAAGAAAGAAGAAATTAAAGAGCTCTCAATTTTCTACAAAGAGGAAAAGCCTTTGACAATAATTGGTTTTGCACTGGGCAGAACTTATAACGGAGGACATGCTATTTCCCTAATTTCATTAATACCAGCACTCATTGGTCTTCGTTATGGCTTTTATTACTCAAACAGCCAAGGGTTTAATATAGACTTTGAGTATTTAAGGGGGTATCATTTATCGAAACCCTCAAGAATAGTAAACATGGGTAAAATATGGAAAGAAGTGGAAGAAGGGAAAATTAAAGTAATTTTTACGTGGAATGCAAACCCTTACCACTCATTGCCGAGATGGGACGTGATAAGAGAAAAAGTGGAAGAAGGCGAAGTAAAATTGATAGTCCATGACCCCTTTTGGAGCGAAACGGCAAAAATCGCAAACATTGTAATCCCAGCACCTACATATTTAGAAAAATACGACGTCGTTTATGGTTACTGGCATGATTATTTGATTTATAACGAACCAATAAGAGATGCAAAGGGGATAGATGAGGTAAGACTTATGAGAATGATAGCTGAGGAACTGAGATTAAGACATCCGTTAATAGAGGAAGACGAGTGGGACGCAGTAGACCGTGCAATAAGTAAGACGGGCATTAGTTTAGAGGAATTAAGGCAAAAGAAAGTTGTAAAAATCAAGAATTTAAATAGGGGGTATCAAGTGGCTAAAGTACTGCCATTGCCAAATCTAACCCCACCTCCCAATGACGATTATTACTTAGTGTTTTCCTCACATCCTAATCATACAAATAGTCAATTTAAAGAACTCTTTAACACAGAACCGATAGTGTATAACTGTTGTTTTGATGGGACTGGCTTTCTCGAGAACGAAAAGGGAAGAGTTAAAGTAATTTTTAGGAAATCTGAAGGAGTCCCAAAAAATGTGTTATTTATGTTCAAATCGAGTCTCATAGACCTTGAAGGAAAACCTATAAACTCAATTTGTAATGATACCTCAAATGAATACGGTAAGACACCCCAATTGAATGCGACAATAATAAGAAAGGTGATAATAGATAAAAATTGATAAGTGATACTTATGCTATTTAGATTAAAGTAATACTGTGGATCAAATGAAAATATTAATATACCTCGACTTACAGAAATAGTTTTGACCAGAAATGGTAACAGTAAAGTTCAAGTATAAGGGAGAGGAAAAAGAAGTAGACGTTTCAAAGATAAAAAAGGTTTGGAGAGTAGGAAAAATGATATCGTTCACTTATGACGACAACGGCAAAACTGGTAGGGGTGCAGTAAGCGAAAAGGATGCACCAAAAGAACTACTAGCTATGTTAGAAAAACAGTCAAAGAGCAAATAAAGAAAAGAGTTAAGAGAAGGAATTTTAGTACATTATCTTTCTTTCTTTTTTGTTTTCGTCATAATACCTTTTTATCGCTTATTCCCTCAGTACTTTCTATGTTTGATAAACATTTCATAAGTTCACCAGCTAATTTAACTCTAACAGTATGACCAGGGGAAGGTCTGGGTTTAACAAGAACCTCCCTAACCCTCCTTTCAAATGAAAGAGTAAGTTTTATAGGCTCGTCTTTAACCTCAATCTCTCTCTTAACTCCGTTTACCGCTATTATTTCATCATCTGGTAATATTCCGGCTTCATCTGCTGGAGACCCTTCTTCTACATAGGTTACCTTACCATTATTTACCATAATACCTATATAGGGTTTCCCCTTATCTTCTAGCGTAACTTCAGCATATTTCCTAACATAATCCATTATGGGTGGATTACGTTTGTATACCAATTCATCTAAGAATCCCACCCCAAGTTCAGCTAACGTCTTTCTAACATCCTCATAAGTATAACGTCTTTTCAGCCTTTTAAAGAAGTCAAAAATAGAATTCCTACACTCACTCCTTTCTCTTATTGTTAAATCAATTATAAACCCGAGAACCAACCCCACATCGTAGTACGAAATCGCATAGTTCAAAAAGTTTGAATCCCTTTTATATAACTTAATCCATGTGAATCTCGATGACTCTGCGAGGCTCATGTATTTTATCCCCGGAAATGTGAGGCTTGATAACGCGTTAGCTAACATTTTCATAGCCTCGGAGGGAGAAGAATTTAGGGTGGCTAGAAAAGCTACGTAATCAGTTAGACCCTCAGCAACCCATAATAGGTCAGTATAATTCTCTTTTTCGTAATCTACTCTATCAAATTCTAGAGGCCTAATCCTTTTCACGTTCCATGAGTGAAAGTACTCGTGAGCAAATAAAGAAGTAAGCTCTTTCCTATCCCACGGAACTACTATTGCTGAAGAATTTTCATGTTCTATTCCACCAAAATTAACGTCACTCCTCCTAAAGAAGAAAATGTAATTTTTGGGCTTTTCTCCCATATTAAAGTCTATGTATTGTATAGCCTTTCTAATCTTCTCAACTTCGTCTAAATCACCATAAGCTGAAATTTTATGGTTTTCATCAATCTCAATCAACTTTAAATGCGGCGAAGCTTGAATGGGAGAATCAGCAAAACTATCGTAATCCTCACCACAATACGTATTATTTCCCTTATCCTTTAACGTAGTATGCACTACCCAGTTAGATGGTATATTGAGCTTTACACAGTATTCTTCACTGATTGTTTGATAAGGAAAAACGGAAGCTGGGTTTATAAATAAATAGTCTGGTATAGAAATTGCCTCCCTTTGATCCTTACTAATAGCTGAAAATATGTATTCGAATTCCTCATCAGTTAAAAAGAACCTATTTTTAAATATTTGAGAAAGTCCCTTCAATGGGACTACGTATTTGCTCTGATCCCTAATTACATAAGACCCTGGAACCCAGGTTGGGAAAACTATAATCCCTTGTTTGCCCTTCCCTTTAACGATTATACGACCATTAAGAGGGGTTACTTCAAAAAACATCTGTAACCCCTTAGAAAGATATCGATATCCCTCCTTGCTGACCTTGAGGTAAGAACGGTATTAGTGCTGACGCCAGTTGCTCTGCAGTTAATGTATGTATCCACACTCTTCCAGGGCCAGTTATGGTAACAAAGAATAGACCTTCATGCCCGAAGAAGATGGATCTTAAACCTCCTACCAGTTGAACACTATATTGCATACCCTCCTGAAACGCCATTAGGTGCGAAGCTTCAACTTGTATAGTTTCACCCGGCATTAAGTCCCTTACAATTACATCGCCGTATGAGTGCAGAAAGACATTACCGTAGCCGTAAAAGCGGGCTAAGAAAAGCCCTTCTCCGCCCAATATTCCAGCAGATAACCTAGCTAATTTTGCGTCGTAATTCACAGTATTTTCTGCTGCTAAGAAAGTATGTGCTTCAGCTAGTAACCCTCCCCCAGTTAATGGAATTTGTAAAATTTTCCCCGGAAAAATACCGGATAAGTCTACCTCACCTGGCCCATAAAATTCGGTAACAAAAAACGAACCACCAGTTAAAGCCCTCTTTATGCCAGATAATAGACCCCCTCTCATTCTCGTTTGCATAATAACAGTATTACTCTTCATTACCATGTGCCCAGCGTCCGCATATATCATTTCACCAGGGTTTAACATTACACGCAAATACTGTAAGTCATTTCCTATAATTTGATATTGTGGCATAGTATCTTTTCTTTAAATAGGATTAAAAATTTATGCTACAAATTGCGACATGTGTCTAAAGGCTAATAGTTCTTTGTCAAAATGTAAGTAAAACCCCTAGTACAATTAAGCAATAAATAAAAAGGAGAAGGACATACCCCTATTAAATGCGTATAGCAGTACTCGGTGCGGGAAAAATAGGAAGTGCAATAATTAGGGGAATTAAAGACAAATATGAAGTAATTGCCACCGGGAGAAGTGAGGAGACCTTAAAAAGGATTAAAGAACTGGGGGTTGAAGGTACTAAAGATAACAGACTAGCTGTAGAGAAGTCAGATATAATAATCATTAGCGTTAAACCACAGCACTTCAAATCCTTATACTCCTCACTAGGTAACAATATTTGGAATGGAAAGAAAGTGGTTTCGGTAATGGCTGGTGTTAAGATCTCTACTCTCTCATCAATACTTCAAGGGGCTAAAGTGTTCAGAGCCATGCCAAACATTAACGCAATTGTAGGGCATTCCACAACAGCTATAGCTGAGGAAAGGGACGAAGAGATCGAGGATATATTTAAAAATATCGGGAGTGTTTATTGGGTTAGCGAGGAACTTCTTGACGCGTGGACTGCAATAATTGGGAGTGGTCCAGCGTTCATGGCTGAAATAATCGATGCATTCGCTTTAGGTGCAGTAGCTTGCGGAATGCCAAGGGAATTAGCTTATAATGCGATCTTAGACATGGTAGAGGGTACAGTTAAGTTCTTGAAGAACTGTAAAACTCACCCAGTATTCCTTAGGGATCAAGTAACAACACCAGCCGGGACTACGATTAGAGGTTTGATGGCTATGGAAAGTGAGGGAGTTAAGTCGGCTATAATTAAAACAGTAGAAGCGTCATATCAGCGTTCAGTAAGTATAGGAAAGGAGATTGATAATGCTATAAAGAGTTAAGAGTGGACTGGAGCTTCTTAATCTCACTTATCTCGTCTTGGCTTAATTTGCCACTTAACCACTCGTAATTAAGACCAGAAAGAAGAAATATTATATCCTCCTTCTTAACCTCACCCTTTCTGTACTCATCAAATAAAGATAGTGCCATTTCAGTAAGCTTTCTTATCCCCTTAAACCTTCCCTCTAATTGTGAAGCCACTAGAAGCATCTCCTTTTTTGGGACTGCGCACTTAGTCTTCCTATTATACAAATCATATCTCATCGCTAAGGATTGTAAAAGCCTCCTCTCGGCTTTATATGCCCTAAATGCGGAAAGTCTCAACTCACCCTTTCTTAACCTCTCATACGACACTATGAAGTCCTTATAACTCATTTTAGCGTACGTTAACTCGTCACGAATCGGCACAATTCCTAAAATATGTAAGAGAGTTTAAACAGTTAACGTATGAGGAAACTGAAGGGAGGTCTGACTTTTTCATAACAACTTGCCCAGCTCCACACGGATATCAATCAGATATCGAGAGCACCCATCGAACTCGTCCTCCTCAAATTCACTATGGGCTGAATCCTTTATTAGCGTCAACAGACTTTTTATATTTAGTTATGTCGTGGTTTGTTGGTAAACGGCCCTACGCCGATGTGCCCAAAGAATGATTGCAAAGATGTGAGTGCCGTGCTGTTGGATTCCATAACCCACATGCAAACGTGTGGTTAATCCCTAGTTTAATCATGAGTGAAGTGTAGGAACAAACGGCTCTCTTCTATGCCATAACCTCGATTTTCATAAACTTTTAAGAAGGGACGTAGGAATGATGAACTTAAACTTTGCGATTTTTACAGAAACTGTTAATAATAGCAATTAGTTTAAAACCTTTCAATACTCTCAGCGTTAGAGTAAACGTAATTAATTAATTACTCTCACAATATTAAAATATCCATACCGATAATTCTCAGTTGTGACAATTGCTGTTGACATAGGAGGGACTTTTACAGACGTAATTTACTTACAACCTGATGGTAGTATAAGGTATTATAAAGGTTTATCAACCCCTAAAAGCCCAGAGATAGGGGTAAAAAACGCAATACAAAAAATGGGAATAAAAGTTGATAAAATAGTCCATGCCACTACAATAGCTACTAATGCAATATTAGGCCAACTGAATTTAGAACTTCCTAAAACAGCATTAATCACTACAAAGGGCTTTAGGGACATAATAGAAATAGGTAGACAGAACAGACCGGAACTCTATAATCCTTACTTCCAAAAACCTAAACCATTAGTACCTAGAGAGTTGAGGTTTGAAGTAGATGAAAGGACTTTGCATGACGGGAGAATACTAAAGAGGTTAAATGAGCTAGAGGTAGAGGAAATAGCGAAGAAAATAATGAATGAAGTGTCTGCAGTGGCAGTGGTCTTCCTTCACTCGTATAAAAATCCAGAAAATGAATTGAGAGCAAAAGAGATTCTTTCAAAATACTTTAAATATGTGAGTGCGTCATTTGAGGTCTCGCCAGAACAAAGGGAGTATGAAAGAACTACAACTACAGTAATTAATGCAATGCTAATGCCTATTGTCTCAAAATATGTTGAGTCGTTAAGAACTATAACGCAAGAACTTTACATAATGTCTAGCAGTGGTGGTTTAATAGATAGCGAAGAGGCAGTAAGGAGACCCGTACAAATCATAGAGAGTGGACCTTCTGCTGGGGTAGTGGGGGCTCAAATATTTTCCGAAATGCTAGGAGAAAAAAACGTAATAAGTTTCGACATGGGTGGGACTACGGCTAAAGCGGGGTCAATAGTAAACGGAGAAGTTGAAATAACTTCAGAATATGAAGTAGGGGGGAGGGCACACCACGGAAGGATAGTGAAAGGCTCGGGCTACCCAATTAGGTTCCCATTTATTGACTTAGCAGAAGTATCAGCTGGGGGTGGTACAATAATCTGGAGGGACGAAGGAGGGGCTTTAAGAGTAGGGCCAATAAGTGCTGGAGCTGACCCTGGTCCCGTATGCTATAATATGGGTAGTAAAGAACCAACACTAACTGATGCCAATGCAGTACTTGAAATACTGGGTGACAGTCTTTTAGGAGGAGAAATGAAGTTAAACATAAACTCCGCAAGAGAAGCGATCTCAAAATTAGGAGACCCGGTAGAGGTATCTAAAGAGGCTATAAATTTAGCTAGCCTAGAAATGGCTAGAGCAATAAGATTAGTTACAGTCGAGAGAGGCCTAGACCCCAGTGAGTTCACATTATTCGCATTTGGTGGTGCAGGACCTCAATGGGCTATAAGAGTTGCTGAAGAACTGGGAATAAAGAAAATACTTATCCCTCCTCATCCTGGGCTGTTTAGTGCCCTAGCACTGTTAATGGTTGATGAGAAGTACGAAATTAGGAGTGCTTTTCCGAAAGACGTTTATAACGAATTCAAGAGGCTAGAGGAAGAGTTAAGTAAAAGGGTAAACGTGGACTATTTCTTACACTATATAGACGCTAGATATAAGGGACAAGGTTGGGAATTAACGATTCCGGTAAAAGGGGATTACGTTAAGGAGTTTGAAGAAAGGCATAAGACGGTTTACGGGTTTACTTTACCCTACCCCGTTGAAGTTACGACCGTTAGAGTCTTCGGGATTAAAAAGACCGTAAAACCGTCACTCCCAGACCCTCAAGGTAAGGAAATTAAGATAAGGAAGAGAAGGGCCTTATTAATCGATGATTGGGTAGATGTTGACGTTTATAAAAGGGATGACTTACCGAAAGGTTACAAAGGAAGGGGTCCAGCAATTATAGAGGAGTATAGCTCAACAATAGTAATCCATGATGGTTGGAGCTTTGAGGTAAAGAAGATGGGTTTTGTTGAGGTGGTAAAAGAATGGTGAGTTGGGAAGTCATCGATAAGGCTACAGTATTTATTGCTGAGGAAATGGGTGTGTATTTAAAGAAATCTGCAGTATCGCCTAACATAAGGGAGAGAATGGACCACAGTTGTGCTGTAGTTGATTATAAGGGGAGAATAGTGGCTCAAGCCGAGCATATACCGGTTCACTTAGGCTCTTTTAAAATAGCTGTCAAAAACGTTTTACCCTACGTTGAAGATGAGACAGTAATCTTTAATGACCCTTACGTTTCTGGGACTCACTTAAACGACGTGGGATTAATTACGCCAGTAAAGTATAAGGGAAGAATAGTGGCTTACGTTATTAACAAAGCCCACCATGTAGATGTAGGAGGACCAGTACCCGGTAGTATTAATCCAAGTGCTAAAACATTGTATGAGGAAGGAATAGTAATACCTCCGATGAAGTTCAATGATGAAATAGTCAAGATTATAAGAGAGAATTTCAAAGTACCAGAAGCTTCAATTGCAGACTTAAAAGCACAACTATCAGCAAACAATCTGGGAGTTAAGAGGCTTATACAGCTTTTTGATAAATATGGTGTAGACACGGTTTTAGAAGCGTGGGATAAATCAATTGAGCACACTTCAAGGATTGTTAAAAGCGTGGGATGGGAAAAGGGAGTTTATGAAGCCGAGGATTATTTAGAATGGGGAGACGATTTACTAAAGATTCGCATAAAGTTAGAAATAGGAGACAAGGTTAGAGCTGACTTCACGGGTTCTTCTAAGCAAATCGAGGGGCCTTTAAATGCAGTTATAGGAGTCACTTATTCCGCAGTGTCCTTTGCCATAAGGAGTATGCTGAATAAGGATATAAGTACTAACGAAGGTTTTTACGACTTCATTGAAGTTTACGCCCCGGAAGGCACAATAGTGAACCCCGTAAAACCAGCCGCTGTTGGAGGCGGAAATGTGGAAACCTCCCAGAGAATAGCTGACGTAACTTTTCTAGCATTATCAAAGTTCTTACCAGTACCCGCCGCTGGTTCCGGGACTATGATGAACATAATGATGGGTGGTATTTATAACGGGAAGTACTGGTCTTACTACGAGACGATTGGCGGTGGAAGTGGTGCAAGACCTAATGGCGATGGGGTTTCTGGAGTACACGTTAACATGACTAACACCTTAAACACTCCCATAGAAGTCGCTGAATCCTCTTATCCCATCCTCTTCATGGTATATAAAATAAGGGAGGGAAGCGGTGGTGAAGGGGAATATAAAGGTGGTGATGGGATAATAAGAGGGTTTAAAGTACTCTCAAAAACAAGATTAGCAGTTTTAGCTGATAGGTTTAAAATAGGCCCTTGGGGTCTTGAAGGTGGAAGTAACGGTAAACCCGGAAAAGTTACGGTCATTAAAGGTGGTAAAGCGACTCAAATGCCAAGTAAGTTCATTATAGACTTAGATGAGGGGGACGAGGTTATAATAGAGACACCAGGAGGAGGTGGATATGGAAGAAAAAGTGGTTAGGATAATAATATGCCAGCTAGAACTTTCTTAGATACTTCTAAAGTCTGGAAGTGTAACATCGGCGCCCTGGCATCTCTGTAGTACTTCTCTAGTTTTAATAAGCTACTGAAACCGTGACCACCAGTGATCCTCATAGCCTTATCTATCACATCTAAAGCGTTTTCAGTTATAAATACTCTGGCTTTAAGCACAGCAGGCAGTGGGTTTTGAGAAGAGAATTGATCCGCAGCGTAATACAATAACTGCTTCATAGCCTCAACCTTAGCTGACATTTCAGCTAGGTATATTTGAACTCCCTCAAATAATGAGAGTGTGTTTTGCCCTAATTTTCTGCTTTTAACATGTGTTAAAGCCTCTTCAAATGCACCCTCAGCTAAGCCTACAGATATTGCGGAAACTCCTAACATCCCAACTCTTCCTAACACTCCTAAGAACTTTGTGAAATCGTCAACAATGAAGTTCTCCTTAGGCACCTCAACGTTTTCCAGTACCAATTCACCCCAGGAAATCCCCTTCATCCCTAAGGAAGTGAATCTTTGCCCTACTTTTACCTTGCTTTTGTCAACCAATATTACACCAGGTTTCAGGTTTCCGGTAATTTTCGTTATTATTAAATAAAGGTCTAATTCACCGGCACCAGTTATGAAAGTCTTGCTACCGTTAATTACGTATTTATCGCCCTTAAGTTCAGCATTCGTCTTAAATTCAGCATTTATTGCACCACCGACAGACTCTGTGCCTGCCGCACCAATTAATAATTTGCCTTCAACGAGGTCTTTCATGTATTTATCCTTTAATTGTTGTGACGCAAAAGTGTTGAAGGCCATCGTTGATGCCACGTGAGTAACATATAACCATGCTGTTGATGGTGATGCTTTCGCAATTGTTTTAACTACGTCTACGAACACTCTTGCCGGTAAACCCATTCCGTAAGGTTTTGGTATTAAAATCCCCATGAAACCTTGTTGTGCTAGAAGTTCCAAATTCTTTCTTACAAATATCCCTTGTTCTTCAGAAGTAGTATCTAATTGTTTAGCCACCTCACTTGCGGATTGTACGATAAGTTCTGACTCTTCGCTCATAAGAGATTGTTTTGGGTTGATTTTAAAATTTTTCCAACATAAATCCTGTTTTAATTTAGTAGTGAATTTTATTTAATAAATCCTTGATTACGGGTTTATAACAAATTTTTTGTATTTATCAGGAAGTTTGTTGAAAAACCTCAGATCAGTTGTGAGTAATTTTGAATTTTCTCTTATAGCTAGATATAAAAACGCGGAGTCGTAGAAGGGAAGCCTTTCATTTATAGCTAGATCAATCACACCACTCCAAACTTCTCTAACTTGAATTACTCTACACAATTTTTCTATGAAATCAATGGCTTTTTGTAATTGGCCCAGAACAGCGCTTTTGTCATCCTGAAAAATAATTATCCTCTTCCACGCAACATTAGATACCTCAGCAAAGGCTAAATCCAGTGTCTCAAAATCCTCATTAGAATTGAGTATAATTTCGCTTATTTTATCAGTAAAGGAGTCCTTAAAGAAGAATGACGAGACAGCAGATGAATCTAATATCACTTCTCTCTTTCCTCTCTTATTATCAACGAATTATCGATAACTTTCATTTTGCTTAAGTTTTCTTTACTCTCCTCAATGTACTTTTTTATTAACTCCTTTCTTATTCTTTCCTCTATGTAATTACTAATCTCCTTTTGCCAGTCCACATTTACGGAATCCATTAACTCCTTTAACTTTTTAGGAATGCGTATACTATAAACCGTAGACACGTATACTATTAGAGTGAGGGTTTATAAATATTATTTAGTAAAGACCTTGAATGAAATCTAGATTCGCTTTCACTTGGCAATTACATTATCACTCTATAATTTTAAATTTAAGAATCTTAAAATTCTCTCAGTATAGTTTCTCATAATGATAGGGATGGTAAGTTGTTGATAAACTATGACATATAGTGACCATATTTATTTCCACACTTCCACCAATATTTTACCCTCCATTACTACTTCCTAAACCACGGGATTCAGTATTAAATCATGGTTATATTGCTGGTACTCAATGCAATTAGAGTAACACTAAACGGAAATTTAGTACAATTTTTATTAAATGTTTATATTTTATTAATAGACTTATTACTCTTTTTAATATTAATTTTTTAATAAATTTAAATTATAATATTTGTCTCAACTCCTCTTTAAATTGCCTAAACCTGGTAATATTAAAATTTTTAAATTGAAGAGAGTTATTTTTTAATTAAAATCAGCAGAAACACAAAAAATTCGACTAATTTCACCGCTGTTCCGTTATACCTTATATCGTTGAAATGAGACTTTAACATATGCATAGAGAAAGGGGTCTAGGAAATGTAATTGGCATAGTAATCCTATTAATAATTCTTTTAGTAGCATTATCTTTAATTCTGGTTTATTTGGGAGAATTTCAAAAAATTGGCGGTGAATTAGCACAATCTCAAATAAACATTTATAATCACGAAAACGAAAACGACACATTAACAGCAATTGCAATCTATACTAACGTAAGTCACTAAGATTGTGGAATAGGAAAAGGTGCATATCACGGAAAAGCCTATGGTATTACAGTGTACAACTTAAGTTACATAGAGGTTATTAAATCTAATCTAGGTAATATACCTTCTACTATTAATTATATTATGTTTTTATCACCAGCAAATTATTCAGAGTTATTCATATATTATGTAGGCCAAACCATACCTCCTAAGAATTCCATAACCCTATACATATACCCTAACCAGCTTTATGCACCTTATTGGCCTAACTGGAAAGAAGCAGCAATATCTACTTACGTTCCTTATAAAATAATCATTGATAATTGTAATAAGAACTTTAACGAAACCTTTTATGAAGAAGTCCCAGTAATCGCTATTACACAGTATGGTAACGCGTTCAATACATTTTTACAATTTGAATTTTTAAATACTACAACAGTGTAATATAATAAGATGAACATAAGGGACAAGATATTAGCTTACCTATATGATAGAAGAGAGGCTACTGCAAACCAAATAGCACGAGATATAAGGGAAGAATTGGATGAAGTACAAGCTGCATTAAGGGTTTTAGAAAGGGAGGGTTTAGTTATAAAAAGACAGAAGGGATTAATATTTAAAAAAGAGGCCTATGAACTAACAGCTTCTGGGTTAGACGAAGCTGAGAGGGCCTACGAGAAAGTCCAAAGAGCAGCTAATGAAATAGCCAATACACTCCAATATGGTGATGAAATACCGCAAGAATATGCAGATCTTATCCCCTTATTAATAACTCTTTCACTAATTGATACAATGCTTTTGCAAGACATAATGTTCTTTGACATATTTATGCAATAACAATGGGAAAAGAGAAGGGAAAAAGAACAAATAGTTAAAAAAAAAATTTATTCTCTTTCTTCTATTTATTTCTGTTTAACGTTCTTAGCTATTTGCGGTTCAAAATCAACAGCTGTAATTTTACTTGTAGGTTTCCAGCCTGACGCATATGCTATTAAAGAACCAATTATCGTTACAGCTAAATTAATCCCTAATGCTATTAAGGCTATATACATAGGCCCTAAGGGGGTCAAGAATAAAGAGGTCTTTAATGCACTGAAATTATTAGCATATAACGTTAGGAATATTCCGCTAAACATCCCAGCTGCCCAACCTCCAAGAGTTGAATAACCCTCAAGCTTGTCTGTATATAGTGCTAGGAAGACTGCTGGTAAAGTTTGAGCTATCATTATACCTCCTAATAGCTGTAACTGTATTGCATAAGTTGATGGAACTACAAATACGAAACCTAATGCGACGAACTTAAATACTGTAGATAATATTTTAGCCAATCTAGCCTCACTTGTCGGAGAAAGTTTAGTAAATTCTTCTATTACATTTCTAGTAAGTAAATTAGCAACACCTATGGCCATTATTGCAGCTGGAACTAAACCACCAATGAATATTGCTAAGAACGCCAATCCTACAAACCAGTCGGGCATTGAGTAAGCTATTAAAGCTGGAACTACCACGGAACCAGTCTTAGCCTTAAATACTACAAAGTTTAAAGCTGAAGGAACAGCATATACTAGTAATCCAAAGAGTGAAATCAATGCTAGTCCTATTCCGTATATTGGCATTAGAGAGGTAGCTATTTTTAATTTATCTCTGTCATCAGCAGATAAGGAACCGTTGATTGCATGAGGATAAAGATAGAGCGCTAATGAACTACCTAAGGCTAAGGAAAAGTAAGCCATGTAGAACTTTGGATTTAAATATTCATAAATTGCTGGACTGAATTTACTTCCAGTATCCGATAAGAATTGCTGAACGAAAGTTTTATTAGAGGCTAGTTGGGAAGCCGTCGCAAACGCATGTTGAAAGCCTCCCGTAGTAAGTGGAACAGCGATTATTACTGTTAATACGGTTATCCAAACCAAGATGTCCTTAAATACTCCAGTCAATGCTGCACCTCTTAACCCGCTAGTAATTGTGAAAGCAGCCAATATTATGAAAGCTATTAATAAGGCTAGTTCTGAAACTGTTAAGCCCAAGTACGTAGCTTTAGTAATCTTTAAACCTATTAATAATACTACTAGCACAGCCTCCATACCCACTATTTGTAAAGCTATATAAGGTAATTCCGCAACTACTCCCGTCAACGCTACGGCTATTGCTAACGCCTTATTGTTAAATCTATCTTTAACAAAGTCAGCTGCTGTAACATAACCCTTATTCTTTGCTACACTCCACAACCTCGGCATAGTCAGTAATGCAACACCGAAACCCCAGGCTACATAAGGGACGGCAAACCAATATATGGTTCCATCAGCGAAATATGCTGAAGGTACGGCAATAAAAGTATAGGCTGTAAACAAGTCCGCACCTAATAGGAACCACACTAATAACCAACCAAGTCTCCTACCTCCTAAACCCCATTCGTCTAGCTTAGTCAAATCACCTTTTCTCCAATAAGCTCCGTAGAATCCTAAAAAGGCGAAAACAATGAATAAGCCTATAAAAACACCCAACGTGACATAATCAATATTTAGACCGTTTGTTGCCATCCTCTACCACCTCCTACCCATAAATATTAATGATACTGCAAGAAATAGGATGGAAGAAACTACCAGCATTATAAGTTGATATACATAAAAGACTTGTAAACCACCTATTGAAGTTGCTGAACTATTAAAAACTGGGTAGATAGAATATAGAATTATGTCCACTACTAACGCTACGAACGCGGCGATATAAAATAGAGTTTCTCTGTTCATCTCTTCTCACTATTAAAACTACCTTTACCTACTTATAAAGGTTTATACTTTAAAAACATTACAGTTCTAGTCAATAAGTATTTATAATAGCAAAAATAGCAATTAAATTTATTTAATCGAATACTTAACAACGGTTATGAAAATAAGAGCAAAGAGGGTAGAAGAACTAATCTTACCACCTTTACCAGAATACACTTACATCTGTAACGGCGAGATGAATAGAACGGTGTGTAGCGGCAATATGATATTTAGAGACCCAGATTATATGACGATATTCCCTTCAGATGTACTCACAGCCTTCAGCTTAAGTAGTATTATATCGTTGAAATTGAGGGGGAGAAAATATGAGAGATGGAAAGGGTATATTAAAAAGTACGGGTTGGAATTACAGTCTGAAGACACCAGGTTTCTCTTAAGCACGGATTCGTTCTTAACAATTTACGTTGACGGATTAGATATTGATGGCACCAATGGAGAAGTTGTAATCAAGGAATATAAACTAATTTCCACCGAAAAAATCCAAGAAGAAAGAGTAAATGTAACTATGAACTTAAAGCCACATTTGCTAGTAATAGATAAAAGCGGATTTTGGAAAAGCATATATGCATATAAAATAGTTTTCATAGACGAGAAATTAAGAAACTCTCTAAAACAGTTTATAGGAGTTAAAACGTTACTAGATTGTAAAGAAACCCGCACTTACGTCACAACTCTAATCTGCATTCAATAAAGCCATCAGCATAACTTACGATTGAGGGAAAGGAGAGATTATAGACTTTTAAACGCAAAGTTCAGACCTTTGTTATCTTCACCCTCTCAGCACTCGGCAAACTCATCACTTTATAAACACTCTACTTAATACTAAACACATGGAGTGCAATAAAATTATTGAAATGTTACTCACATCTGTTAACGCCATAGCATTCACTGGAGCTGGGATAAGTACTGCTTCTGGAATACCAGATTTCAGAGGTCCTAACGGCCTTTGGAAAAAGTACTCGCCAGAATTAGCAAGCATAGAATATTTTAAAAAAGATCCTAAAGGCTTTTGGGAATTTTATTCCTTAAGGATGAGGGGACTTTTTACTGCAAAACCGAACCCGGCCCATTATGCCTTAGCTAAACTAGAAAAATTAGACTTAATAAAAGCTGTAATCACACAAAACATAGACGGCCTTCATCAAATGGCCGGTTCTAAAAACGTAATAGAGTTACATGGTACTATGAGGAGGTGCTATTGCACCAACTGTTTTAAGGAGTACAAAAGTGAGGAGATCCTAGAGAGAATAGATAAGGGGGAGAACCCTCCTAAATGTTCTTGTGGTGGTATAATAAGGCCAGACGTAGTCCTCTTCGGAGAACCAGTGTACAGGATTCATGAGGCTCTGGAAATAGCTAGGGAGTCCGATTTAGTACTAGTCGTGGGGTCTTCACTCTCAGTTTATCCAGCTAATTTAATTCCTTTGACAGTTAAAGAATACGGAGGAAGAGTTATTATCATAAACGCTGAGGAAACAGAAATGGATCACATTGCAGACTTAATAATTAGGGATAAGGCTGAAGTAGTACTACCTTGCGTTGTGGAAGAAATAGAAAATCAGACCCTACACCGCTCTTCATAACTCAGCTATGGCTTCCTCATCACTTGTTTACGAGTTCACAGACCCGCTATGGGAAGAAATAGTTGAAAAAAGGTTAAATAGATTTACAGTCCTCACTAAGAGCGGAAAGTTATGCCATCTTCATGACCCCGGTAGACTACAAGAACTGATATTTGAAGGAAATAGAATTTTAGTAAGAAAGGGGAGTGGTAAAAAGACCCAATGCTGGGTTACAGCGTCGTGGCACCCAATAGCAAATTGGGTAATTACTGACTCAAGCATTCACTCACAAATAGCCAGAAAATTCCTCCCACAAAACGTTAAAAGTGAAGTGAAGGTAGGTAATAGTAGGATCGACTTCGAGTTCAATAATACCTTCGTAGAAGTTAAAGGGTGTACATTAGTTAAGGGCGGGAAGGCATTATTCCCAGATGCCCCCACAGAAAGGGGAAGAAAACACCTTGAGGAATTAATCAACTTGAAAAAGATGGGTTATAACGCCAAAGTCCTAATCCTAGTTATGAGAGATGATGCTGTGTGTTTCTCTCCTAATTGGGAAACGGACAAGAAGTTTTCGGAAGCTTTCAAAAGGGCTTACCATGAGGGTGTTGGGGTAGAGGTGAAGGTTCTTAAGCTAATTGATAACAAAATCTACTACATACGTGATATACCTTTATGCATTGATGCTCTTTATGATCCTTACTAAACCTTCATTGTCACCTAACGTGGAAATTAATACCCCTTGGACTCTCTTCTCTTCTAATCTTTTAACGATTTCCATGACTTTTGCCTCGTCAAATACTGGCTGGTTTAAACTCATGGCGACTTCTTTATTTTTCTCAGTAGAAACAATGATATACGGTATTATTTTCTCACTTTGTAACCCGTTTAATTGTTCTGGGTCTTCTAACCTTAAGGCTAAGTAAAAGTCTGCCCCCAGCGATAACCTACTAATAATTTCATCCCTACTCTTCCTAAAGCTTACCATCATGCCTATTCTTGCCTTCTCGTTATATTTCTTCGCCAATACAATCGCCTCCTCAGTTTTTAGATAGCCAACTTCTTTACCTATTTTAGGCTTATCTCCTTGAGTAAAAGCTATATCAAAACTCACTAATTTAGATGTCAAGGATAATGAAGCAACGAAAAGTTCATTAACGTCTAACAGCCTCTGGTTTACTATAATCCTCTTGTCCTCAAACTCCCTTCTTATTACGCTCGCTACAACTGATGGTAAAGGTGATGGTAGACCCATGGGGGAGTCGGGTATGTCAAAGCCGTCATAATCAGCTAAACTTTGGACTGTTTTTATCAGTTTCTCCATCTTTGTTTTGGGATGTAGCTCGGCTAGAATTTGCATTGGTTAATAATGATATACACTAACTTATATTTTTGCACGAGTATCCACTTATTGTGAAATGCAGTAAGTGTGATAATAAGGCAATTATAAAGATCCCTTACGCTAATTTAGCTTTATGTAAAGAACATTTTAACGAATATTTAGAGAAGAGATTCGAAAGAGTAGTAGAAAAATACAAAATGCTGGAGGGTTCTGAGAGGGTCGGAGTGGCAGTATCTGGAGGAAAAGATAGTACTACATTGCTTCACCTTATGTACAAGCTTTCAAAGAAAATGGGTTTCGAAGTTTTCGGAATTAACATAGATCTAGGAATCGACATGGGTAAGAAATACTCATCAAAGAGTACTGAGTTCGCAGTTAAGAACTTTGAGATGTTAGGAATAAAATATCGTGTAGTAAGAATTAAGGAAAAATATGGGTTTACAATAGATGAAGCAAAAATCAAAGTCAGAAGACCAGTATGCAGTACTTGCGGTCTAGTGAAAAGGTATACTCTCAACGAGATAGCTGAAGAAGAGGGCCTAGACACCATAGCTACTGGCCACAATCTAAATGATATGGCCCAGTTCGTAATGTCTGGTTATTTCAGCGGAGATGTAATGGACTTAGCTAGGTTAAAACCCGTTTCACCGCCAGAAAAAGGGTATAAGGTAAAGAAGATAAAACCGTTATTCCTAATATATGAGAAAGAAATACTTACTTATGCAATTATAAACAATATACCGTTTATTTATGACTCTTGCCCCCATACGTTCAGAGTTGGTGGGGCTACTCAAGATAGAATAAGGAGAAAGTTAGAAGAATTAGAAGATGAAACCCCAGGTTTTATGCTAATGCTAGTACAGAACTTTGCAGACAAAATACAGCCGGCGTTAGAAAAAGAGTATGTCAAGGAGGAGGAGATAGGAAGGTGTAAAATTTGTGGCAGACCTACAACAAAGGATAGAGATATATGCTCGTTCTGCTCTATAAGGTTAAAGATGCAGAGTGTTAGGGTATGAGTGAAGAAAAGAGAAAAGTTAGAAGAATTTTGCTCCATTACCCAAATGATACACCGGCGGGTTACGTTGAATTTGATGGAAAATTTTCTAGGGTTTATGACGAGAACGGGAACTTATTGTTTGAAGTAGAGGGTATCTTTCCCCCGGTTAAAAAGAAGGTAAAATATGAGTGGATAGATAAAATCCTTGAGAAAGGACTACCAGATGCTAGAAAGAGATTCATATTATACGTGGCCAGTAGGTATTTAGTTAACGTAAAGGGACTTAACGATGATGAGGCTTTAAAAGAATTAGAGGACTTTTACTATAAGTCTGGAGGAGGGAAAGTTTACGAATCTTGGATTAGAAGCGTATTAAGGGGTGTAAAGGCAAAGAAATTATTACCATGGTCTCTGAAAAAAATACAAGAGAAGGATAAAGAGATGTATGAATTAATTACAAAAGTTTTAAACGAATAAATTTTAATATAAACATACTTAATAGAGCCTATGAGCAAAAAGTGGAGTGCAACTACATGGTTTGTTGTGGTAGGCCCTCTAGTAGTATTTCTAATACTTACAATATGGGTTGCTAACGTCCTTGAGCATGTGCCAGGGTGGCAATTAGTGCCTTACATAGCCGTACCGATGGCAATAATATTCCTTATAATAGGAGCACTATTCCGCTACAAGTGGGGAAAGTTCATTTTTGGGTAAATCAGCGCATGAATGGTTCTTCACCCTTCCGATGTCCCAGTTTTCTCATCATTAAGTAAATTTTTCTATGAACTCATCCACTAAATTTTTCTCACCTAAGACCGTTATATCATCGCTTTTAGGGTCATAAAACTTTTTTACAACATTTATAATTGACTCCATATTGTAAGGAACGACCTCTATTAAATCTCCACCGTCAAGCTTATCGGTCTCATATACGGCTATTCCCATATTCTTATATATCATTACCTTCAGTAACGCTATAACTTTACCGTCCTCAACCTTTTTATAAACGTTAACTGTTAACAGAGGTTCACAAAGGGAATGACGAGTATACTCAACATATTTAAGCATAACTTATTTTATTCGGGACAAGTTAAAAGATTCTGTGGATTACCTAAAAGACCTCTTTGAGTTCTTAAAAATAGACACTACTTCAGCTAAAGGGAAAGGAGAAGAAGGTGCTAAATTCTTAGTTGACTATTTGAAAGACCACGGAATTGACGCCCAACTCGTAAAGCACAAATCTAAAAACCCTTACGTTTATGCTGAAATTAACGTAAAGAGTGACAAGACTTTATTAGTATACAATCACTATGACGTACAGCCAGTAGAACCATTAGATAAGTGGGAGAGCGATCCATTTAATCCAGTTATCAAGAACGGTAAAATATTCGCTAGAGGAGTTGGAGACGATAAAGGAACCTTAATGGCCAGAATACACGCTCTTTTAGAGTTAATAAAGGAAGGAAAACTCAAGATCAACGTAAAGCTGTTTTATGAAGGGGAAGAGGAAATAGGAAGCCCTAATATGGAGGAATTCCTTAAGTCCTATTCAGGCTTACTAAAGTCGGATTACATCCTTTGGGAAGGGTCTGGAAGAGCCCCGAACGGTTCACCCCAAATAGTTTTAGGGGTTAAAGGACTACTTTACGTTGAAATTAGGAAAAGCACTAAAAAGGACTTACACTCAATGTATGGGCCTATAGCTAAAAACCCGGTTTGGTACATCGTTTACGCATTAAGGTCTTTAAGGGATGAAAGCGGTAAAGTCCTAATCCCCCACTTCTATGACAAAGTAAGGTGGTTGAGCGATGAAGAGAAAAAATATCTAAAATTACCAAAAACTTATTTGGAAAACGCAATAGAACAAGAAATTCAAGATGAGGAGGCATTCGTAAGGCTAATAGAACAACCGATTTGTAACATAGATGGAATATACGGTGGTTATACCGGTGAAGGGTCTAAGACAGTAATACCCTCTTACGCATTTGCGAAAATAGATTTCAGATTAGTTCCAGACCAAGATCCAGAAGAGATTTTGAGAAATTTAAGAGAATATTTATCACCCTATGGTTTGGACATAATTGTTCACGGAATGGTAAAACCGTATAGGACTTCTATAAACAGTGATATAGCCAAAGCATTAATAGAATCAGCTAAGAATGTTTACGGAAGCGACCCCGTTGTCTTACCTAATTCCCCCGGTACTGGCCCTATGGAGATGGTGGCTAGATACTTAAAAGCTAACCAAATAGCTGATGGTATAGGCGTTGATAACTACGGGTCTAATATACATTCATTCAACGAAAACATAAACGTTGAAGACTATTATCTAGCAATAAAATGGATGAAAGAGTTCGTGAGAATTATCAGCGGGAACTGAGAAATGCTTTGGCTAATACTGACTACTGGAAAATGTAATTTGAGCTGTGACTATTGTGGTGGCTCGTTCCCTAATGAAATTGTACCCTGGAATGTAAAATATAATATTAGCGAGCTAAAGACTGCGATAGAAAAAGATCCGAAAGCTACAGTTATATTTTATGGCGGAGAACCATTAATGAACTATAAATTCATTATGAAAGTAATGGATAACGTAAGGGCTAAAAGGTGGGGAATACAGACCAACGGAATAGGTATAAGACTTTTACCAGAGAAGTATTGGAAAAGGATGAACGTAGCTTTACTGTCCATAGACGGCAGAGAGGAGATAACCGATAAGCATAGGGGTAAAGGAATATATAAAGTAGTAGTAAAACACGCTAAATACTTGAAGGAGTTGGGAGTTGAAACTATAGCGAGAATGGCAGTTACACAAGACAGCGATATATATGAAGAAGTCATGCACCTATTATCATTAGGAGTATTTGATAAGATCCATTGGCAGTTGAACGTAATATGGAGCGAGAGGTGGGACTTTGAGAAATGGGCTTATACCTCTTACTTACCCGGAATAAGGAGGCTAATGGAATATTTTATGAGTGAATTAAGAAAGGGGAGAGTAGTTAAGATAGTTCCATTTCTAGGGGTTTTAAGTGCACATTTCTTTAAAAAATACAGAGGGGTTGCGTGCGGTGCAGGGTATGATAGTGTTACAGTCTCGACAGACGGTAGGGTCTTATCTTGTCCTATAGCTGTTAGGGAGAAATGGGCAGAGCTAGGAAACCTAAAGAGTTTCAGACTTTTAGATGAACCTTTGCCAGAAGAGTGCAGAAATTGTGAATACAAGAACTATTGTGGAGGAAGATGCTTGTATGCAATTAAAGAGAAATACTGGGGTGAAGAGGGGTTTAAAGCTGTTGATGAAGTTACTAAAGAATACTTGAGCATAGTCTTGTCTCATGTCGGTGAAATTGTAGAACTGATAAAAGAGGGTGTTATCAGACTTTCAGACTTATACTACGATCCAACCGAGGACTCAACTGAAGTAATACCTTAAAATATCCCTTTTAACTATTTAGAAATTGTGAGCATTGCATCATTCCTTAACGACATAGCTACAAAGTGGCAAACAGTTTGGGAAGAAAATAAAGTATATGAGGCAAACCCTAGTGAAAAACCTAAAAAATTCATAACCGTAGCGTTCCCCTATACAAATAGCCCACTACATATAGGCCACGGGAGGACTTACATAACTGCAGATATTTACGCTAGATATTTAAGAATGAAAGGCTATAACGTACTCTTACCGTTCGCCTTCCAATTTACTGGAACCCCAATATTGTCAATAGCTGATGCAATAAAAAGGGGAGATGAGGACATAATTTCAACATTCATAAACGTTTACGGGATAAGTAAAGAGGAAGTCGAGAAGTTCACAGACCCCTCATACCTTGCAGAATACTTCAAAAACGACATGAAGAACACAGCAAAAACATTGGGCTTAAGCGTTGACTGGAGGAGGGAGTTTACAACAATAGATCCTGCTTTCGAGAAATTTATCCAATGGCAGTATAAAAGATTATACGAATTAGGATACTTAAAAGTGGAAAGAGCACCAGTAGCCTATTGCCCAGTAGACCAGTTCCCGGTAGGAATGCACGATACAAAAGGTGACATAGAGCCTGAGATTGAAGACATAGACGTAATATATTTTGATTCAGGCGACCTAATATTTCCCGCCGCAACACCAAGGCCAGAAACAGTATTTGGAGCAATAGCACTACTTGTTAACCCCTCATCGGAATACATCGTAGTAAAAGACGAGAGAGGAAAGAGATTAGTTCTCTCCCTACCTGCATATAACAAACTTAAATATCAACTAAAACTCACAGAGGAAACAAAGATTAACGTTGACGAACTGCTAAAATACAAAGTGAGGAACCCGGTTACCGGAAAAGAAATGAGAGTTTTACCCAGTAAATACGTAGAACCAAAACAGGGTACTGGTGTAGTAATGGCGGTTCCATCCCATGAACCATTACATTACCTCTCACTAACTGAGCTAAAGGAAAGCTTTGAATTAATTCCAGTTATAAGGACTGATGAGTACGGGGAACTACCAGGGCCAGAAATAGTAAGCTTAGCACAGACGAAGAACCCTCAAGAGTTAAAAGATTATATTGACACACTTTACAGAATTGAATACCATAAAGGAGTGATAAGGGAAGACGTGGTCGACCTAGTACCAGATTTCATAAAACAGTTCGTTAAGGAGAAAATAGCGGGAAAAAGTGTAATGGAAGCTAGGAAGGGTGTGATAGAATTATTAGAAAACTTAGGCTCACATTCCACAATCTACGAAATATCAAACAGCCCAGTATATTGTAGGTGCGGTGCTGAAGTAGTGGTCAAAGTAATAGACTCACAGTGGTTCATTAACTATTCAAACCCTATTTGGAAATCCTCTACACTGAAAGCGTTAGAGAAAATCAATTTCATACCCCCCGATGCTAAGAAAGAAATGGAGAAAATAGTCTTTAACTTGCAACCAAGAGCGTTTACTAGATCAAGAGGTTTAGGAGTTAGACTACCTTGGGACGATAAAGAGATAATAGACAGTTTAAGCGACTCAACAATCTATACGGCCTTTTATACAATCTCACACAAAATCAAGTTCCCAATAATTAGCGACAAACTACTTGATTACGTGTTTTTAGGTAGAGGAAACCCAGAAGAGATATCTAAAGAGTTAGGGTTGTCAAGAGAACAAGTAGAGGACTTAAGGAAGGAGTTTACATATTGGTACCCAGTTGATTCGAGGCACAGTGGGAGAGACTTAATACAAAACCACTTACCATATTACGTTTATCACCACATTGCAATATTTGGCGAAGCATTAATACCTAAACAAATAGTTGTTAACGGTTTTATTAGAGTAGGAGGAAAGAAAATGAGTAAAAGTTTCGGTAACATTTATCCGTTGAACAAGGCTATAAGAGAATATGGCGTAGATACCGTAAGGTTGGCCTTGACGTCGACCGCCTCAATCTCAGACGACATAGAGTTTAATCCTACAATAGCTAAGAGTATTGCAGAACAACTTAAACACATCCACGATTACGTTAATGGCTTATTATCAGTAATCGGTGTAAATGAAGTAAGAGTAGAGGATTTATGGTTATCGTCGATAATGGCTAGATATGTTAAAATAGTGGATGAAGCCTTAGAAAAATTTGACTTAAGGACAGCATATATAACAACTTATTACACAATATATGAAACCTTAAAGGACTATATGGAACTAACAAACGGTAAGCCGAATAACGAAATAATAAGACAAGTACTAAACGTTTGGATAAGGCTTATGGCACCTTTCACTCCACATTTAGCTGAGGAATTATGGCATAAATTAAACAATAGCCTAGTTGTCCAACAGCAATTTCCGAAAAGCGATGAACTAAAGGGTGACGATAAGTCGTTAATAAGTATAGAATACCTCAGACTCCTTGTAAGTTATATCAATGACATATCGAATTTAACTTCAAAAGAACCCGAAAAGGTAATTATGTATGTTAATCAAGATGAGGAGATTAAGAAGATGTTGAAAGAAGCAATCAATGCGATCAAGAACAGAGTCACGCTTAGAGACTTCATTATGAAAATAGGCAATGAGAACTTAGGTAAAAGGTTATATGAACTCGCCATGAGCTTACCAGATTTAATTAAAGAATTATACGTAAATACGGACTTTGACGAAAAAGATGTAATAATAGACCACATACAATTCTTAATGAATAAACTTAACGTTACAGAAATAGCCGTTTACGACTATAACGACCCCTCAGTACCAGATATAAAAGGTAAGAAAACAGTCTCATTACCATTATCACCGGGGATAGCATTATTATGAGGTGCTACCATGTATGGAAAGTCTACGAAAGTATTAGATGATATAAAAAACTTGTTAAATAAAGGCACAAATGAGATAATAGTTGTAACTCCAGACTTAGACGATGAGTTCGCAAACTTACTACTCTATAAAGCATCTAGGGGAACAAAAACTACAGTAATAACAGGGGATACAGACTGGGCAAGTTGGTTAGAGAACAAGAAAAAATCATATGGGCTTGACGAAATAAAAGAGATTATGAAAAACGAAGAATACAATAGGAAAACTCTACAAAAATTTAAGAATTTAAGAATTTCCATACCCACTTTACTTATCGGAGTTGCTCTATCATTTTTATTTGTAACACACTACTTTTTATCAACCATACCTAATTATATATCTTTTATACCCTTATCAATAGCCCTAATAGTCTCGATTTATACTATAATCCTAGCATCTAAAAAAATAAAAAACCTAAACGAAACTTTAGCCTATCAAGACACAATGATTAATGAGAGGATACAAGAGACGGAAATTGTTAGAGAAGAGCTAAACAAGAATTTAAGAGTAATAGTCAATGAAAAAGTATCCTTCTCAATAATCTTTGCAGATAACGAAGGATATATACTCTCAATACCTTTAAAGAATGAAAACAGAGAAAAAATTGTATTAGTAGAGAAGGTGAGTAAAGAGGAAGTGGAAAAAATAATGTCTATTTTAAGCCAATCTCCTAATCACACTTAAAATCTCTAAACCACTTCTTATCTCCACGTCCATCTCTGGGAACTTATTCTTTGTAAAGAATTCCTCCACATCCGTGTTGTTAATACCCAAATAAGCTATAGCACTCCTTAATGACCTACCAAGTATACCAGTACCGCTATATATTCCTCTTAGGAACTCCAAATGGGTCTTAATCCATCTCCACACAGCAAAGCGGGAGTAGGGGTTCATAGAAGCCTGAGGCAAAATCCTAGCAGTATCTTGTCTCTTTATTTCCCCAGTTAAAGACAAACTTAAAGTATTAGTGACCAAGTAAGGCTCTCTAAAGGATAGCATGGCATTTAATAACCTGATTTTCTCTTCATCAAACCTTTGCTCCCTGTATTTATTCAACAAATCATCATAACCTCTCTCTCCATGAGTTACAGCATAGGCAGTGGCTACTGCTTCCTTAACGTTGGGATTAAGAGAATCGTAATTGCTAAAAGCTACAGAAAGCCCCATCGCAAACCTCTCATCTACATAGGCAAAAGACTTCAGTAGATTACCATAAACTCTTTGGCCGTTATCATCACTTCTCTTAGCCCAATGAGGAATCTGCATCTCAAGGAAATCGTATATTAGATCGTATTTCGAAGGATTAACACACCATAGAGAGAACAACTCAGACCTAATCTCATCAACGACCAGATAATTGTCATCTCTCATTAACCTTTTAACGACCTCCTCGTAAGCCTTATAATCCACCTTACCCGCAAGTAAGAAATTATAATAATCATCCAAAATACCCCATCTCTCTAAGTGATTAGGGTTTGAGGCTAAGAACATATCCAAATCGTCGTAATAAACCCTATAAAACCCACTCCTATCCAAATTTACTTTAACGCTCTTCACATCACTACCAACATCAATAGTAGTACTTTCGTCCTTCATTAAATGAGAAATCCTCTTACCGTTAACTTCTAAGGTTAAAGGAATTGTATAAAGCGTTTTAACGCTCTGAGTAAACGAAAACTTCTCTTGAACGAGCTTTATCTGACTACCGTTAACATAAACGTAAACAATAGGATAACCGCTCTTAGTTATCCAATCCTTAACGATTTCACCGACCGGAACCCCGGAACCCTTTTCCAAACTATCCCAAAAATCCTTACCCTCGGCATTAGAAAACTTATACTCCTGCAAGTAGTGCTTAATACCGTTTTGAAATGCATCTTTGCCAATATAGGCCTCGATCATCCTAAGCACACTTGCGCCCTTCCCGTAACTTATATCATCAAATATTTGCTCAACCTCTTCTGGGGTATTTACATGGGCTTCAATAGGGTGAGTAGTGCTTAAAGAATCCCTAAACATTGCCGAGGAGGTCTCACTCGAAACGAAATAACCGAACATGTCCCATTGCGGGAAAAGCGAGTCAACAGCCTTATAACTCATGAACGTGGCAAAACTCTCATTGAGCCATAAGTCATCCCACCACTTCATTGTGACGAGGTTACCGAACCACTGATGAGCCAACTCGTGAGCAACAACGCTCGCTACCCTCATCCTCTGAGATACTGAAGAATCCTCCCCAGCAAGTAATGCGGTTTCCCTAAAAGTTATAGCCCCCCAGTTCTCCATAGCGCCAAATGCAAATTCCGGTACAGCTATTAAATGGACTTTAGGAAGCTGATACTTTATCCCGAAATAGTTATTGTAAAAGTCAATAACCCTTTTAGCCACATCTAATGCGAACTTACCCCTATTTACCTTCCCCGGAACTGTCGCGACAATAACTCTAATATCTTCAAGGGAATCTGAAACCTCCTCAAACTTACCTATTCCTAAATAAAGTAAGTAAGTGGACATCTTAGGGGTCTCCATAAACTCAACAACCTTTTTATCCCCTTCTTCACTGACCTTTTCCACTGGCATGTTAGAGATTACGTCCAGGTTTTTATCTACTCTGACGACAATCTTAAACACAGCCTTATATGCTGGGTGATCAACACAAGGTATGAATTCCCTTGCATGACTTGATTCGAATTGAGTTGAGATCACATAAGTATCATTATAAGGAGCTTTGTAAATCCCCACCAACTCTTTCTCCTTGACCTTCCCCTCAAACCCGACTTGTAAAACACCTTCAAATCTCCCAGTCTTGATAACAACTTGTCTATCATTTTGCTCGAAGGGGAGTTCTTTACCATCTGCAAAGACTTTATTAACCTTTAAACCTACAGCGTCTAATCTTAACTCATCTTCAGTTTTGCAATATATCTTTTCAGAGCCTTTATATATCAAATTCTTAAAGTCAAAATCTAAAAAAATTTCATATTTACTAATTTCCATAGAATAAGATACCTTAAGGGAAATAAAAGGTTAACCGAATAAAGGTAAAACCCATTTCCCATTCCGAATTGCCGAAATGATTAGTGGTCTCTCCGTATCTTTTACACACAAGAAATTCGTTTGGATTACACAGTTCCGCTTAAACGAAGTAGCGTTCTTTCAAATATCCCTTTATTCAGTAAAAATCACTAAAGGTTGAACTGAATTCTTATTAACGAGGGATACTTACCTTATCCAGACTAGTGGGATCCTACTCTCTACTCGCTAACTTTTTAAGTTAAGGGAAAGATTTATTAATGCCGCGGTAGTATAGCCCGGTCAAGCCTCTGCGCCGAGAGTATGCAGGCCTCTCAAGCCTGTGGCCCGGGTTCAAATCCCGGCCGCGGCACTGTGGGGGAATATCCCCCATGCTCCTTACTGTTATGTAAGTTTCTATTATCTTATCTAAAGGTGCAATGTAATAATGCCTTTGCTTACCGCCATCACCCTTCTCTATGGAGTAAACATAATACTTTCCTTTGATCTCTTTCATAGAATTTAGAATTAACGTAAAAAGAAGGCATTCTAAGATTCTATTTTTGCGGGGTTTAAATACTCATTATAATAGAATAAAAAACGTGAAGTTGAAAGAAGATGATAAAAATTCCATACAGGTAATACTAAAAAAGTAGTATTACTTATTGTTTCTGGCTAGGAACTCTAAGAACGATTGGTAAAATCCTCGGAGGCTAATTCTTAACTCCGCTAAGTTCTTCCAGTACTCTAGAGGAATAAGATAATAGTAGCTAACCGCATCTCTCTCAAATTTATCCTTCTTAATCTTGTTCTGTCTCTCTAAGTTTAAGATTTGCAAAGCACTTATGCACTTAAGCTTATTGCTATCACCGCGATAAGGATTATTACTGCAAACAATACAATAAAGTCCTGGACGTATTTCTTAAATGCTGTGAACATGTGACTTGTTAGATATGTAACAGAAATCGCAAGAAATAGTAACACTATAGGGCTTAACTCTACAGCTTCCTGGTTATTTGATCCTAATGTTTGCAAAAAATTTGATATATACATTAGAATTATGTTATATGCTCTATACAAGACATCTATTATATTAAAGGAGTTCAGACCTGTCATCAACTTGATAGTGAAAAAAGTCTAAATAACACCCCCTGTGGGGATATTCCTTGTGGGGGATACACCCACACCCCCATTGCTATTCTAAATTTCTCCACACCCCTAATGCTAGTGAGAAAAGGAAAAAGAAACACGGGAATACCCACTCCCCATAATACTAATAACGCTCCTCCCCAGCTCTTTGAAAGGAGAAATATTTATATCCTCATTATTTAGAAAAAAAGAACAAATATTTGATTTCCCAGACCCTGCATACTTCCAATATCCAGAAAGGAAGTAGAGTTTTATTATTCTGGTGGGCTGGTTACCGCCCAAGATATTGAAAAAGGTATAAGAATTTCAGGGGTAAACAAGAAGCTAATGATAATTATCCCTACGGAGAAAGGTCACATCGAAATACCTCTCAAGGGCAATGAGGATTATGCATCAAAAGTTTTGAAGAACGTATCTTATGACACAATTTTAGAACGTGAGAGACTATTGACTAAAAGAGAAGATAGGGATCACTCAGGTGTATTTCTTAAATACGAACTGGACAGAGATGAGAGTTTTGAGAACGCTATCAGGAATTTATATAAGACTAACAAATATTTCCGTAGAGCTATTGATGTTAAGAGGTAAGGTAGGAA
>JAPYVG010000089.1 GCA_028277025.1 Sulfolobaceae archaeon | reverse complement strand
TTTCCTTAACTCTTAGCCCTAACTATCTCACCCTCTCTTATCTCAACGTCTAAGTCTATTACCTCTAAATCCAATAAACTCATTATGATAACTAATGTTTAAAAGTTAATAAAATAACATTAGTATTATGTGCATTAGAATTCCAACAAGGGTAGTCCAGGTAGGAGATATGATAGCTTTAGCGTATTTCGGAAACGGGGAACCTACGCCAGCTTTAATTAACGCTAATGAAGAAGTAAGAGAGGGAGACTACGTTATAGTAAGTTATGGAATGATCATACAGAAAATTAGTGAAAAAGAATACCTAGAGCTACTAAATTATGAAAGGCAAATAAGAGAACTATCCCTTGCGTCTCTTTCTCGCCAAGATAAGTAGCTTGTTGTAGTTAACACAATAGTAATTATGACCAGAACATAAAGAGAATAGTTAGATTCAGAAGTTGTAGTGGGTACTACAGATGATAAAGAGACGTTTCTATTGGATCGGTTAAGTCTCTCAAAGAAATATAAGGTGGAAGATGCTATGAAGTCATTTATATAGGAAGGGCTGTGGATAATAGCGTATTATTAGACCAAAATACTTAGAGTGTGAAATATTATTGTAACATAAACTCATGTTATAAATACCCAGACCAAGATAAACTCCGACTTGGTTATAAGCTATCGTGTTGTTTACTACGTAAATAAACTGTCCGTAATCGACTTCTATGCTTGCTAAAATTTTACGCCTGCTTATTTTATAAATTCCGTAGTTTAGGAGCTTCAGTATAAAGAGGTATTAAAATTCCGGAGGAGAACATTTGATATGGAGTTTGTAAAGGGTTTAATACGACTGCTTCGCCAAGCCTCTGCATAAAATAACTTGCATTTCCGAAATTTTATCTTTTAGTTAGCAACACCTTGTACTTCTTTTAGAAAGACGTCATAAGGCTTTAAGGGACATCAGAGCGTAAACACGCATTTGATTTTTATTCAACCCACAATTCCTAGTTTAAAGTATCTATAGCGTAAGCAGAAGTTCGCCATAACTAGAATTTAATACATAACAATTAAATAACAGTAAATGAGGAAAATAAAACAAGTATAACCGTTCAATGCCAGATCTTTCGCTCAAGTTTTTAGCATTGCCAAAGATATTCATAGGCATGACGCGTAGAGAGATTTATTATTTCCTAACACCATCAATACCTTAAGCGAGCTCGGACCAGTGAGTGAAATAAAACATAATCAACTGGAGTAACGCATAACTTCGTCTACGAAAATATTATATACGCAATTGACGTATACTAAATTATGTCAGTCGTATTGAGCGTAAGAGTTAGGAAGGAACTTAAGGAGAAGGCTGAGCAACTGGGAATAAACATTAGGGATGTTGCTGAGAAGGCTCTTGAGGAGGCAATTAAGGAGAAGGAAAAGGAGGAGATTAATGATATTGCTAGGAAGATCAAAGAGTTGATAAAAGACGTTAGTGAGGAAGAGTGGGTTGAAGCAATAAGGAAGGAGAGGAATGAAAGGTGAGTTTCTTTTAGATTCTTCAGCTTTATACCCCCTTCTAAATTACGTCGATAAAGTAGACGTAAGTAAAATTTACATTCTTTCCCTCACCTTTTATGAGGTAGGTAATACCATATGGAAGGAATTTTATATTCACAAGAGGGTTAAAGATCCTTTCACTCTCTCTTTATTATTTCAAAAGTTCTTACATAAGCTCAAAGTTTTAAGCGACCCTCCTGCTAACGAGGTTATGAAAGTTGCCGTAGATAAGGGACTGACTTTTTACGATGCGTCTTATGTTTACTCCGCCGAAGCTAATAATCTTGCCATAGTCTCAGAGGATAAGAAGTTAATAAAGAAAGCCAACGCCGTTCCGCAAAAGGAATTTATTAGATTGTGAGTTTACGGTAAGTTTCAGAACTTTTACAGAGATTGGGAGCAAAAAAACCCAGCAGGAAGGAAGTCGAACCATCGTACTGTAAGCAAACGTATTAAGAATTTAAAATTGGAAATGATTTAAGCTCTTTCACTGTATACAAGATTGGCGTATTTAAAGAGTAAGGAAGTCCTCAGGGAGATAAAAATGCATTATAAGCATAGACATACTAATTATCCTAAAATATCTTAGAGTAATTTTTCCCCACCAATAAAATATTTTTAGCTTTTCTACTCTTTAATACATATAATGAAAGTAATACTCCAACAAAAATATTACCCTTTTGCGGACTTGATTACTAGATATCAAGGGCTTCTGGAACTATCCCAGAAGATCCTTAACAGTCTATCAATAAACGTTGAGAAAATTCTTTATGCTAAGATTACTGCTCTTCCCAGGTCTTATTTTTCTCCTTTTGTTAGTGTTATAAATCCAGAAGTTATTATCATTTCATTGAGTAAAGACTTTAAATTAGTGGATTATGAAAGAAGTGTTGATATTTCAAAATTAACTTGGAGAGAGTCATATTTGAGAGTTGAATTCATAGGAAGCGTACACGGCGTAAAAGCTGTTTTTATTCTAACTATTAGAGGTAGCGGAAAAGATAGGGGAGATTACGGTGACATAGAGATTTATGCTTATAATAACAACTTTGACGGCTTTGATGAATTATTTAAGAGGGTTAAATTAAACCTTAAGCACGTGTTATCTCTTGAAGGAGTTAAATACTTTTCAATAGGCCCTCTCGATTCACGCGTCTACGACTTGGATAAAATTATAGCGTTTTCAACTAACGATATTAGGTCGTTTCTTTCTGTTATGATAAAGTTCTTGAGGAAGGTTTCGCCGAGAAACACTGACGTAGAGAAAAAGGCTGTAGAAAGGCTGAACTCTTTCCTTAACTTTGGCACTGTGTTCAGTAAAATATATAATAAGGATAAGTTTATTGAAGCAACACATAAATCCTTTGAAAGGAAAGGTTACAATGTTATCCGAGGTAGTTTAACAATATATGGAGACAAACCTCTATATGACGGATATCTTAATTTCCTTGACACGGTCATAATTCCAACTTTAAGCGAATTTCCTACGGAGAGGGAGTTTGAAGATAAATTAAATAGAGGATTAAGAAATGTTAAATTGTGAAAGTCTCTAGTTCTTTCTCATAAGTATTCATAGATGCCCTTTTGGTATACGTAAATAAAAACATTCTTTTGTAACATCACATTTAACCTCTTATTTTTTCCTAGTATCTTTTGAAGTTTGTAAGTATTGTTATCAATAACATAACCTAACGGCAACGTCCCTCCCCCTTTTGGCATATATATAACTGCTGTGCATGGCGACCTTAAGTTTGAAGGTAAATGAGATACGGAGCCATCTAACTGATCTACGAGGCTTTGATTTTGCTTTCCAAAAGACTTTAGTTCTACTATGAAGGTGAAGGATTTACTTTTAATTAAAATAATGTCTGGGTGCTTTAATATAATACCTCCGTTAGTATATAATTTGCGTATATAATCCTCATTGCATATTATTTGTTCAAAGCAGAATTGTGTACTCTTTGCATTAATTGAGGTCATGATTTTAGAATATTCATCATATACTTTATCGGAATATATACAATCTTCTCTAGGATTAAATTTCCTTTTTCTTACTGCCTGCATGTAGGATAAAATAACACGAAGTTCAGATGTCTTATCATCGTTACATTCACAAACTTGAGTTTTTCCAGCACTAAAGCACGGTAAATAAATAAAATTACAGCTCACACATGATTTTGCAAATTAGCAATTAAAATAATTTTCTAGTAGTCATAAAGTCCTATTATATTACGACGTAATGAAACAAATATTACACGAAACTAAGCATTAACTGTGCTCTATCTTTCAAGAATCCTAGTTATACATAAGAGAGCTTCTAGCCTAATCAATTATTTTCGATATGTCCACATTCCTTCCTTATCTTTAAAAGGACTATTTTATCGCCGTCTTTATAAATTAGATTTTTTTAATAGAAAGAAGAAAATGTAAACTATTTCTCTTCAAAATCGAATCTTCAATTTCCCTTGAGGTGTTCCTCCAAAGCTTGCCCTCAACCTTAGAACTCTCACCGTGCCTACTTACAGTGTATTCTTGGAACTCGCATATTTACCTCTTCCTCATTATTTCATACGTCACTCCTCCTTTTATGAATCCCTCTTCACCGCCGGGTATAAGCTCATAATGTTGTAAAATATAATCCCCGAACTTAGCTATAAATTGTTCAGGGCTCATTCCCAACTGCCTTCTTAGATTATCTATTCTCACGTATCTCGGTGAGTCCTTCATGAAATCATATGTACTATCGAGATCAGCAAAGCTTTTAGGTTTGCCGAAGTATTCCTCTAAAACTTCCCTCAACGCATCCTTCAGGTTTTTCATATCATGCAGCTCTTCTGCATTCTTTTCTTCTACCACTTGCTTTTCAGCTAAAACGTAATAAATTCCAGTGCCTCTTTTTCCCTTAAATTTTATGAAGCTTTCACTCTCTAATTCTTTAATAATTTTATCTATACTAGATGTACTTTTAGTCCTTCCTAGCTCATGGGCAATAGCTGTCTTTGTGAACTCCTGGTTTTCATCTCCTCCCGTAACTTTAAGTATTGCTTTAACTATTTCATCTTTACTTGGCATATATAATATTTTACTTTCTCTTACATTTGAACTTTAATTACTCAACTTTTTCAATCTCTTGTAATCTTAGAAAAGCGATATAGAAAGGTTCCACAAGTTCGGTCAAAATTATATTTTATTCCTTAACAAGTTATTTGATGTTCAGAATAAGAGGCCTTTGGTTTTCTTCTTTCACATTTGAGATTAAGTTAAAATTAGCTATTTAATCGCGTTAAGTATATTAAACTCTCTTTGTAAACTACGTTCTCCGTAAAAGCAGAAATTAACTGCCCGTTTTTCAAGTCACACGATTAAAGATTCCCTTATTTCTCTTCCATTTCTTAAGAAAAGAAAGTGCATGTGATATAGAAAAAAAACCCTTCAGAATAAAGGAAAATAAGGTTTAAAATATTTCCTTAACATTATTTTAAATCATGGAGCTACAACAAGGAGAATACGTAATTTGGAAGGACTACCCCCTTTCCAACTATAGAAGGAATGGGTTAATAATATTAGGCATCACAGTAGGTTGGATATTTTTTCCCCAAAGTGATTTTTCCAGTACCTTTAGGAGTACTAAGTTTAATAATAATAATTGGCGTAACAACTTACATCCTAACGAAAAGGGGCGACAAGTACGTAGTAACTAACATAAGAGCACTGCATGTAAAGAACGGCAAAGTCTGGAAGCAAGTTTATTTATCAACGCCATGATTATTTGTCACTATAGTGAACCGGAGATATTACTCAAGCGATGAAGGACAATACGTGGTAGAAGACGTAGTATTCCTAATTAACGGTGTGGAAGTACTTAGGTTTAACGAAACAAGAAAAGGTGACGAATTAATAGCAAAGTTACACAACATGGGTTTTCGATAACTACTAGAATCGCACAACCTTTTTCCAGCACCTAGCATGCCTAGTAGTCTTAAATCATTTTTCCAGAAGCTCTGGTAAGTGGGGCTGAATCCTTTTCCGCGTTGATAGAAATTTTTTGACTATTTATAAAGAATTTTTGTTGATAAATAATGGTCTCTCACGCCGATGCGGGCAAAAGAGTAGGAGTAAAGATGTGAGCCCCGTGCCGTTGGAGTCCCATAACCCACCTGTGGTTGAGGGCTAAGTCTCTACACTCTATCATGAATTATCATAAAATTGAGTGAAATGAAAGTGTAGGGACAAACGGTGATACTAAGTTTCAGGGGTGATACTCGCTATTTTCAACAGAACCTAAAGATTCCATTAAAGACACTTATTCGATCACGAAGCTGAAATAGATAAGTTAAAAGGAGTTTAAACAAGAGAATGATGGTAGTTCTAGGCTTAAAGAGGACCGGAAAATCCAGTTTAGTACTCTCAACTCTCAACTTCTTAAACATGAATTACATTTTCATAGACGTAAGGAAAATCTACGACATATCTAAAAAAGTTCCTGCTGAAAAGCTTTACGAAGAACTCTACTCTGGGCTTTTAAAACTGAGTAAAAAGAATTAGGGATTTGCTGTCAAAATTTAACCTAGTCAGAATATCCATTAAAGGTGAAATTACCTTATAGAGGAGATAAGAAATAACATAAGCAAGATTCTTGAGGGTTTGGACTTCATTGAATTTTCATGAAATTGTATCCAATCCTCAGTCCTTGGACTTCAACAGAGTCACTTCCGTTATCCCTCTGACCCTTTAGTGGGATAACCCCAGCCTACACCCATCA